>DASWRR010000460.1:0-7282 GCA_036403055.1 Ilumatobacteraceae bacterium
CGGGATGGAACCCGCCCTCGCGCATCAACCTCGCCTCGTTGCTCTGGATGCCGACGCCGAGGTAGATCACCGCATGGACGTCCGGGTGCGCAGCGATCATCTCCATCACTTCCGGAATCGTTTCACGCGTCTCGCCGCCGGCGCAGTCGACAGGGTTGTTGCGGCTCCATCGCGCCGGCAACTTCGTGTCGATGTCGGCCATCAGGTCGTCGGGCAGGGCGATCAATCGGAGGCCGCGTGCCAACGCCATCGCATCCGAGGTGACCACACCCCAACCGCCGGCAGTCGTCAGCACGACGACGTTCGGCCCCTTCGGCAGTGGCTGCGTCGCGAACGTTGCTGCGGCGTCGAACGCCTCCTCGACCGTGACCGCTCGCGTGACACCGGCTTGCCTGCAGGCACCGTCGAAAACCTTGTCGTCCGCGGCGAGCGCGCCGGTATGACTGGCCGCAGCCTTCGCGCCGACTGCCGTCGAACCGCCCTTGACGACGACGAGTGGTTTGCGAGCCGTCACCGATGCAAAGGTGTCGAGAAGGGCCCGGCCGTCGACGATGCCCTCCACGTAGGCGAGCGACACCCCGGTTTCCTCGTCGCTCGCATACCACTCGAGATAGTCGCCGGGCGACACGGCTGCGGCATTTCCTGCAGACACCGCCCGACTGATTCCCACGCCGGTCTGACGGGCAAAGTTGAGAAAGCTGCTGACGAGGTTGCCGCTCTGGCTGACCACCGCGATGCGGCCTCGTGGCGGGTACGGCGCGACGATTTGTGCGCACAGGTTCGCGGGCGTGCTGACGACACCTTGACCATTCGGGCCGGCGAGCAGCATCCCCAACTCGTCGGCGAGGGCGACCAACCGAGCTTCGGCGGTGCGTCCTGCCTCGCCGGCCTCCCCGTAACCGGCACTCGTCAGAAAGGCGGCGCGAACTCCCTTCGCGGCGCACGCCCTGAGCACGCTCTCGTTCGCGGCTGCCGGGGTGCAGACGAAGACCAGGTCGATGGCGTCGCCCGGCAAGGCCGCGATGTCGGCAACGGTCTGGATGCCGAGGACCTCTTCGCCCTCCAGGTTGGTGCCGAAGACGCCGCCGCGATAGCCGCTCGCGAGGATGTTGTGGAGGCTGACGAAACCGAACTTGCCGGGGTGCGTACTCGCGCCGGCGACGACGACACCGCGCGGTTCGAACAACGCACGGAACTGCTCGTCCGTCGGCCGCCGACGCTGTTGTGTGCTGTTCGACGTGACCTCGCCGATCTCGACCAGCGCATCCACGGCGATCGGCGCCCCGTCGTCGTTGATGATCAGCGGATTGATGTCGATGCTGATGATGTGCGGGTAGGCAGCAACGGTGTCCGACAGCGCCAGCAGCACCGCCTCGAGCTTCGACCGGTCGACAGCTTGTTCGCCGCGGAACGGCCCGAGCAGCCGCTGCATCCGAAGCGAATCGACCATGTCGGCCGCGTCACGCGCCTCGATGGGCGCCGGACGGAACTGCACGTCGGCAACCGCTTCCGCAGTGACACCACCGATGCCGACCATGACGTTGAAGCCGAACTGCGGATCGCGAATGACGCCGGCGATCAGCTCGCGGTTCCCGCGGATCATCGGGGCAACGAGCAGCGACACGTCACCATCTTCTGGGAGCGCGCTGGAGAGCAGATCTGCCGCCGCAGTGGCCACGGCCGCCGCATCTCCGAGGCGCAGGCGAACGAGGCCGCGCTCGGTCTTGTGGGCGATTGCGTCGCCACACAACTTCACGACAACGGGGTACCCGAGCGCGTCCGCGGCGTCCGCTGCAGCATGCGCCGTCACGACCTCGCGCTCGTCCGCGAACGGCACACCGTGCGCTCGAAGCAGCGCCTTCGATGCAGCCTCCGACAACGTCCCTCGTCCGCTCACCCGTGCCACGCTAGGCGCCGCGCCTCCGTGACAGCGGCTTCCTACGGAACGAGCGCCGTCCGGAAGAACGCAGTGATGTGTTCGCGACGGCGAAGCAAGGCGTCGGGCGCCAGCGGATCCTCGTCGAGCAAGCCCTCGAGGAACGGGGAGTCGGAGAAGTAGCTGAGCAGGGCGCCGTAGCCGGTCAACAGCAGTTGCTGCGGGTCGTGCTGGCGGAATGCGCCTGACTGCATCTCGACATGGAAGTAGTCGACGCTGCGGTCCCACATCGGCCGCAGGACCGCCGCCAGATCGATGCCGAGGTGAGCGCCGCCGTCGAGGGCTTCACGCCGCATCAGGCGAACGTAATCGTGGTTGTCGGCAAAGAAGTCGAAGCCTGCGCCGATGACCAGTTCGACCTTCGCCCAACCGCGCTCCAGGCTGCCGACGGCCTCCGTCAACCGCTCGAACCAATCGCTGAGCAATCGCTCGAACACCTCGTGGTACAAGGCCTCTTTCGACGGAAAGTGATGGAGCAGGCTCGGACGACGAATACCGACTCCTGCAGCGATGTCGTTGAGCGATGTCCCGTCGTACCCGGACTCGGCGAAGAGGTGCAGGGCCTCGTTGATGATGACGTCGCGCGTCGTCAGGTGTTCACCCGAATTGACGACCATTCCGGCAACTCTACCTTCTTCCCGATTCCCCTACCGACCAGTAGGTAGGGGATGGTAAACTCGGCGGATGCTACGGGTCATCGCCCTGAGTCTGTTGGTCGGTTTCGGGGTTTCGTGCGTCGGTTTCGTGGCGTCGACCGTGTTCTTGCACCGCGGTCTCGCCCATCGCGCGGTCACGTTCAAGCGCCCGGTCACGGAAGCCTTCCGATTCCTCGTGTGGGTGACGACGGGCATCCGCCCGCGCCAATGGGTGGCGGTGCACCGCAAGCACCACGCGTTCACGGATGTGGAAGGCGACCCGCACTCCCCCGTGTTGCTCGGTTGGTTCAAGGTGCAACGCAGCAACGTTGCGCTCTACCGCCGAGAAGCGCGCAACGCCGACACGCTCGCCCGCTACGCGCGCGACGTGCCCGCGACGCGAGCCGACCGGCTGTTCTACGACCACGCGCTGCTCGGCCTCGCCATCGGCGTCGGGATCCTCGTCGCGGTCTTCGGTCCGTGGATCGGGCTGCTCGCCGCGTTCGTCCACGTCAACTTGTATCTCGGTGGATCAGCAGCCGTCAACGCCGTCGCCCACCACTTCGGTCGCCGGCCGTACCCGAACCGCGCCGGCAACCTTCAATGGCTCGCGTTGATCACCGCCGGCGAAGGACTGCACAACAACCACCATGCCGCCCCGACGTCGGCCCGTCTGTCGCATCGCTGGTTCGAGATCGACCCGGGCTGGTGGGTGATCCGTGTCCTCATGCTGTGCCGGCTCGCGAAGGTTCGTCTCACCGAACTGCACTTCGTTTCCGCCAAACGTGTCCCTGTCTGACAGGTCTCGCTTGTCGGATCAGTCGCCGTCGATCTTGTCGAGGACCTCGTGTGCCTTCTCGGCGACCGTCCCGACGATTCCGTCCTTCGTCGCAAGCTTGGCCGCCTGATCGTCGACCTTCTGCGCGATCTTCTGCGCCTGCGCTTTGGTCTCGGCACCCCTCTTGCCGGTGAACATCGCCTTCAAGTTGTCGAGTAGAGCCATGGTCTCGCATCCTTTCTCGCGCGCGCCGGAGGGCGCGGCGGCTGTGCAGCACAGTCGTCGCGCGACGCTACCCTCGCCGCCATGCAGATCGTGTCAGCACTGTTCGTCGAGAACTTCGAGATGCGCCAGGCGCCGGGGCCCTCGACTCGCATCGACCTGACCGGCGCGATGTTCTCGATGGCGGCACCCTCCGAGGTTCCGGTCACGTTGTCGCCGCACCTCGTCGCGCTGATCTACTGCGCGGCTCACGAACCGGGCAACGGCGTCTTCGAAGCGGTCTTCAGGAAGGGCATGTCGGAGGACGACGAGCAGATCGCCCGGAACGTCAGCCCGTTCACCGTCGATCCCGGCAAGTTCACGTACCGGCTCGTGCGCGGTGAGTTGGAGTTCAGTGAATACCGCCAGATCTTCGCCCACTGCCGGATCGACAAGGGTCCGTGGCATCTCGTGCCGTTCACTCTTCTGCCGCCGGTGGCCTGACCCGGGTACAGTCGGATTCGTGGCAACGACACTGACGAACGAGCAAGAAGCTGCGGCGATCTCCCTCATCCGCGGGTTTGCCATGGATGCCCCGCTCAAGGCGAAGAGCGGCCATCAGGGAACTGCGATGGCACTCGCCCCGCTCGGTCACGTGCTGTTCAGCCGGGTCATGCGCCACGATCCGGCGAACCCGCACTGGCCCGATCGCGATCGGTTCATCCTGTCCAACGGCCATGCCTCGATCCTGCAGTACTCGATGCTGTACCTCAGCGGTTACGGCCTCGAGCTCGACGACATCAAGGCGTTTCGTTCGTGGGGTTCGCTGACGCCGGGTCATCCCGAGGCGGAGCTCACCGTCGGCGTGGAGGTCACGACCGGACCGCTCGGCCAAGGATTTGCGAACGCGGTCGGCATGGCCATCGCCGAGCGGCGTTTGCG
This sequence comes from Ilumatobacteraceae bacterium, assembly GCA_036403055.1. Taxonomy (GTDB): domain Bacteria; phylum Actinomycetota; class Acidimicrobiia; order Acidimicrobiales; family Ilumatobacteraceae; genus JAENVT01. Next base: position 4,493 of record DASWRR010000460.1, read on the forward strand.
TACCCAGTTCGGCGAAGACGTGATGAACCATCACATCTTCGTGATCGCCGGCGACGGGTGCTTCGAGGAAGGCATCAGTCACGAAGCGGCGTCACTCGCCGGTCATCAGCAGCTCGGCAAGTTGATCTGCGTGTACGACGACAACCACATCACGATCGACGGCGACACGTCACTGGCATACAGCGACGACGTCGGAATGCGGTTCGAAGCCTATGGATGGAACGTCGTCCACCTCGGTGAGAGCGGCGACGATTGCGACGCGCTCGAAGCTGCGCTCAACGCCGCAAAGGCGGTGACCGACAAGCCGTCGTTGTTGATCCTTCGCAGTCACGTGGCGACGCCGAGTCCGGATTGGACGGATCATCACGAGGCGCACGGCAACCCGTTCACGCCGGAACAGGTGACGCGGACGAAGCAAGTGATGGGCATCCCCGACGAGCCGTTCTGGTCGCCGCCGGATCTCGTCGCCGCGTACCGCGGCCACGTCGCAGAGCGCGGCGCCGCCGAGTTCGAGCAGTGGTCGAAGCGCAAGGCCGCGTCGACGATCGACGAAGCGGTGTGGGACGCGTGCTGGGGCGCGACGGGCATCGCCGGCTGGGAAGCGGCACTGCCGAAGTTCGAACAGGGCGAGAAGATCGCGACGCGCGTCGCGATCGAAAAGGCGTTCAACGCTTCGCTCGAGGGAGTACCCGGGTTGTTCGCCGGCGCGGCGGACCTCACCGGCAACACCGGCACCAAGCTCACCGACCAACTGCCGCAGTCCTTCGAGCATCCGGGTGGCCGGCAGATGTACTACGGCATCCGCGAGCATGCCATGGGGTCGACGATGGTCGGCATGGCCAAGCACGGCGGCATCCTGCCGGCGGGTGGCACGTTCTTCGTGTTCCTCGATTACATGCGACCGGCTGTTCGCCTCGCGGCGTTGAGTCACGCGAAGGTCGTGTTCGTCTGGACGCACGACTCGGTCGGCGTCGGCGAAGACGGACCGACCCATCAACCGATCGAGCAGCTCGCGACGCTGCGTGCGATTCCGCATCTGCAAGTGATCCGTCCCGCGGACGCGAACGAGACGGTCGCGGCATGGAAGGCGGCGGTCGCGCACAGCGGGCCGACCGCGTTGGTGCTCAGTCGTCAGTCGGTGACCGTGTGCACCGACGGATCCGCGGTCGAGCCGGGTGCCGCGGTCGTACGCGCTGCCGAACATCCTCAGGTCGTTCTGGTCGGCACCGGCAGCGAAGTGGCTCTGTGCGTCGAAGCGTCGGAGCAACTGGCCGCGGCCGGCATCCGGGCGACCGTCGTCAGCATGCCGTCGTGGGACCGGTTTGCCGCGCAGAGTGCGAGCTACCAGGACGATGTGCTGCCGTCGGGTCTTCCGGTGCTGTCGGTCGAGGCTGCGGTGACGTTCGGCTGGGAGCGCTATGCCGACGAGTCGATCGGCATCGACCGTTTTGGCGCGAGCGCACCGGGGAATGTCGTGATGGACAAGTTGGGAATCAACGTTGCCAACGTCGTGGCGGCCGCCACGCGTCTGGCTCAGGCAAAGGGGTAGATCATGGACCGTCTCGCCAATCTGTATCACGAGTTCGGGCAGAGCCCTTGGCTCGACAACTTGAAGCGCGGCTACATCACCTCCGGCCAGTTGTCCCAACTGGTCGACAAGGGGATTCGCGGCCTGACGAGCAATCCGACGATCTTCCAGAAGGCCATACAGGGCTCGCCCGACTACGACGAGCAGTTCCGCACGCTCGCCAAGAGCGATCACCCGGTGATCGACGACTACTGGGAGATGGTGCTCGCCGACATCCACGGCGCCCTCGAAGTGTTTGCGCCGGTCTACCGCGACAGCCACGGCGGCGACGGTTTCGTCAGTGTCGAAGTGGCACCCGATCTGGCCCACGACACCGCCGGAACCGAGACCGCGGCGCGCCATCTGCACGACCAGATCCGTCGACCGAACTTGATGGTGAAGATCCCGGCAACGGCAGAAGGCGTCGGCGCGATCCAGTCGATGATCGCCGAAGGCCGCAACATCAACGTCACGTTGATCTTCAGCCTTGACCGCTACGCCGACGTGATCGAGGCGTACATCAAGGGGCTCGAGCTCTACGCCGCGGATCCAGCTGCTGACCTGTCGAAGGTCGCCAGTGTCGCCAGCTTCTTCATCAGCCGCGTCGACACCGAGATCGACCATCGTTTGGAGACGCTCGGCACACCGGAGGCGCTGGCGCTGCGCGGCAAGGGCGCAGTCGCGCAGGGCAAGCTGGCCTACCAGATGTTCCGCAAGGGGTTCAGCGGTCACCGTTGGGAAGCGCTCGCGGCGCGCGGTGCTGTCGTGCAGCGTCCGTTGTGGGCGAGCACGTCGACGAAGAACCCGGCGTATCCGGACACGCTGTACGTCGACGAGCTCATCGGTCCGGACACCGTCAACACCTTGCCCGAGGCCACGATCCAGGCGTTCACCGACCACGGCACGCTCGCCCGGCGCGTTGACGCGGACGTGGATCAGGCCGAAGCGACGTGGAAGGCGTTGGCCGACGTCGGCATCGACCTCGACGATGTCGCCGACACGCTCGAGCGCGAAGGCGTGTCCAGCTTCCAGAAGAGCTTCGACGAACTGCTCGCCGCACTCGAGGCGAAGGCCGTCGAACTCCGCTCGTGACCATCCCTCCTATCGATGATCTGCTCGATTCGATCGATGTCGGGCGCAATCGCCCTCTCGCTGAGCATCTGCTGGAGTCCGCCTTCGCGTTGCTGAACGATCAGCCGCACGTCCTCGATCTGAAGATCGCC
>DASWRR010000461.1:0-4031 GCA_036403055.1 Ilumatobacteraceae bacterium
CATGCAGCGGCCTGACGACGGTCGAGTGATGATCGGCGACACCGACGTGTTGGTGCTCACACGGCGGGCCAGGCGCGAGCTGCGGCGCGACCGCCTCGGCATCGTCCTTCCGCAACCCAGCGAGAACTTGCTCGATCAACTCGATGCGGCCGACAACGTGCGCTGGGCCGCTGGCCGGCGAGCAGGTCGCGCCGCCGAGCTCGCGTCTGCGGAGCTCGACGAACTGCTCGAGGCCGTGGGTCTCGCAAGCGCACGCAACCGTCGCGTCCGCGAGCTCTCGGGCGGCGAGCAACAGCGACTCGCGGTGGCATGTGCGCTCGCCGGCGGGCCCGAGCTCGTGATCCTCGACGAACCGACGGCTTCGCTCGACCGCGTCAACGCCCGCTCGCTGGTCGACGTGCTCGCGGTCGTCACCTCGCGTGGCGCGACGATGATCATCGCGACACACGACCCACTCGTGATCGAAGCCGCTGGCGTTGTGATGGAGCTCGACCACGGACGGCGCGTCGCATGACAGCGGCGACATCGGTGCTGGCGCAGGCAACCGACCTCGCGAAGCGATGGGCCGACGGAGCCGGCCTCCAGGCGGTGTCCTTCACGTTGTCCGCCGGAGAGCTCGTCGTTGTTCGCGGGCGTTCAGGGAGCGGAAAGTCGACGCTGCTGTCGTTGCTCGCCGGATGGATCGAACCGGATGGAGGCGAGCTCGTCCGCCTCAATGCGTGGAGCGAGCCCGGTGGCGACCGCACGTGGCACGGCACGGCGATCCTGCCGCAAGTGATCGGCACGATCGCCGAACTGACGATGATCGAGAACGTCGCCCTGCCGCTGCGACTCTCCGGCTCCACGCGCCAGGCCGCCAACACGCGGGCCCGCCACGCGCTCGCGCAACTCGACCTCACAGCCGAAGCGGACCGCGCCGCGTCCGACACGTCGCTCGGCCAGCAGCAGCGCATGGCGTTGGCCCGCGCCGCGGTGATCGATCCCGTTGTGATGCTGGCCGACGAGCCGACGAGCCATCAAGATGCCGGGCACATCGTCACCGTCCTCGAGCTCTTCCGCGCGATGGTCGAGGCCGGCTCGTGCATCGTCGTTGCCACGCACGACCACGCCGTTGCTGACGCAGCCGACCGCGTCCTCGACCTCGACCGCTGAACCTGCACCCGGACGAGTGTTTCCGTCCCACCCGGGTGGGCGGAAGACACTCGTACGGTGTCAGGCGGTCTCGTCGCAGCGGACGGGGCGACCTTCGCGGTAGGACTTCCATGCCGCGAGACCGATCACGAGCGGCGCACGTCCGTCGTTCGCGGACACCGGCGACGGCCCGCCATCGGCCACGTAACCGACGAACGCGTTCCACTCGGCGACGTAGCTCGGGATGTAGCGGTCGAGGAAGAAGTACGGAATGGTCTGGCTGATCGTGCCGGCGGCGGAACGCCGCATGCCGGTGTGCGTCAGCGGGTTCTCCGACGCGGCGAGGCCGCCAGAGCCGAACGCTTCGACGCGCTGGTCGTAGCCGTACACGGCCTGTCGACTGTTGTCGATCGTGGTGATGCATCCATTCTCGTGGCGGAGCATGACGACGGCGGTGTCGACGTCGCCCGCTTCGCCGATCGCGGGGTCGATTCGTACCGCCGCCTGCGCATAGACATCGACGACCTCACTACCCGTCACGAATCGGGCCATGTCGAAGTCGTGGATCATCATGTCGAGGAAGATGCCGCCCGACACCTCGATGTAGGCGATCGGCGGCGGCGCCGGGTCGCGGCTGGTGATGCGAAGCATGTGGAGGTCGCCGACCGAACCGTCGATGACCGCGGCACGCACTGAAGCGTGCGCGGCATCGAAGCGGCGGTTGAAGCCAACCTGGAACGGCACGCCGCTCGACTCGACGACCGCGAGCGCGTCGTCGACCTTGGCGAGGTCGAGCGAGATCGGCTTCTCGCAGAAGATCGCCTTGCCGGCGTTGGCTGCCGCGATCATGAACGGGACGTGGGTGTCGGTGCTGCTGCACACCGCAACCGCATCGATCTCGTCGGACGCGAGGACCGCGTCGACGTCGGTGGTCGACGGCACGCCGAACTGCTCACCAACCGCAGCCGCGGCAACAGGGTTGATGTCTTGCACCATCGCAAGACACGCCCCCGGCACTTGCCGGGCAAGCAGCTCTGCGTGCATCTTGCCGATTCGGCCGACGCCGAGCACTGCGATTCTGAGTGTCACTGTGGTGTCTCCTGAAGTGAAGGCTTGGGCGCATCGCCCGCGCCGAGGACCGATTGGTCGTAGTCGACGATGTTCCCGGTGAGCATCCCGGATTCGTCGGAGAGGTAGAACGCGACAACCTTGGCGACCTCCTGGGGTTTGATGAGCCGGCCCATCGGTTGTTCGGCCTCGGCACGTTCGAGCCAGCCGTCGGTCGCGCCATGGAACTTCCGCTGAACGGCGTCCTCCGACTCGGTGTCCATCCATCCCGGACTCACCACGTTGACGCGCACCTTGTGCCGCATCAACGCGAACGCGAGGTTGCGCGTCATCGTCTCGAGCGCACCCTTCGACACGCAGTAACTCAAGATGAACGGCTGGCCACCGTGTCCGCTGGTCGATCCGATGCTGACGCACGATCCGGCGACACCTTCCCGACGCATCACCTCTGCCGCAGCTTGGATCATGAACATCGGAGCACGAACGTTGACCGCGATCATCTCCTCGAACCCGTCGGGCGTCGCCGTCCAGACGTTGTCGCGCCACGTCGCGGCGGCGACGTTGACCACACCGTGGATCACCCCGAACTGCTTGTCGGCGGCGTCGATCACCTTCCGCGGTGCTGCCCGGTCGGCCATGTCGGCCTCGATGAACGACGTCGGCGTTCCGAGGTCGGTGAGCTCCTTGGCGAGCGCCGCGCCCCTGTCGGCACTTCGCCCAGCGATCATCACCCCGGCCGCGCCGTCGGCGACGACCTGTCGGGCGATGGCCTCTCCAAGGCCTTGCGTGCCGCCGCTGATGACGATGACCTTGCCGTCGAGTTTGCCTGTCATGTTCCGATCCTCTGCTGTTGTAGTCCACTGACCATTGCGGCTTTCGCGGCTTGTACCTGCGGGCGGTCGCTGACCTCGGGCACGCCGACCTCCCAGAACGCTCCGCCGCCTGTCCACGCGTAGGCGTCGGTGTGCAACGCGATCACTGTCGTCCGGTCGCTGTGGCGAGCGCGGCCGAGCGCGGTCTCCAACTCGTGAACCGTCGTGGCACGCTCGCTGTTGCAACCCATCGCCGCAGCATGGGCAGCGAAGTCGACGTAGACGAGATCACGGTGCCGCGTGTTCTCGATCTGATTGTTGAACGGCTCGCCACCCTGGTTGATCTGCAATCGGTTGATGACCGCGAACCCGCCGTTGTCGCACACGATGACGATCAACTTGTGACCCGACAGCACCGAGCTGTACAGGTCACTGTTCATCATCATGTAGGAACCGTCGCCGACGAAGGTGATGACCTCATCGTTCGGTCGCGCCATCTTCGCTCCCCATGCTCCGGAGATCTCGTACCCCATGCACGAGAACCCGTACTCGCAATCGAAGTCGCCGACCTCCTTCGCCCGCCAGCCGTTGATGAGCTCGCCGGGGAACCCGCCTGCGGCAGCCAGCACGTAGTCGCCCGCCTGTTGGTTGCGATCGACCGCGCCGATGACTTGCGCGTACGTCGGGCGGCCGCTGTCGCCGACGGCAGAAGGATCAGCAAGCCGGTCGATGTACGAGTGGTAGTCGGCGGTCGCGTTCTTGGCGCGCAGCGCCCAGTTCTCGTCGGCGCTCCATCCCCGAAGCCCGTCGTCGAGCTCGCGCAGGCCCTCGCGTGCGTCGGCCACCAGTGGCAGCGAGCGGTGCTTGACGGCGTCGAACAGCGCGGCGTTGAGGCCGATCAACTGGGCATCGGCGGCGAACGCCGTCCACGACCCTGTGGTGAAGTCTTGGAGCCGTGTCCCGACCGCGAGGATCACGTCGGCTGCCCCGGCGAGCTCGTTCGCGCTGGTGCAACCGGTG
>DASWRR010000462.1:0-2891 GCA_036403055.1 Ilumatobacteraceae bacterium
TCGCATGCGGCGGGGTGAAGTCGTCGATCGACCGAAGCTCTGAAAGAGTGGTCATGAGCAAATATTCCAAGAACGAGGCCCGAGAATGGTCACGACAGGAAATGCGTGGCGTCGCCAACGTCATCATCCCGTCGTATAGCGCCGACCTGCGGTCGTTGAACGAACCCGGCATTCGCCACGATGTGCGCCGCGAGATCGAGCTCGGCTTCAGTGGCGCGCTGCTCGTCGCCGAGACCGCGATCACGCTCGATGAATATTCGGCCTTCACCGACTGGGCTGTGGACGAAGCGGCCGGCCGCTTGCAGCTGATCGTTCATGCCAGCTTCAACACGCTCGAGGAGAACATCGAGGTCACGCGGCGGGCCCACGCGGCAGGCGCGGAACTTGCGCTGCTTTCATATCCTCCGACCTTCTACCCACAGAGCGTCGCCGAAATCCACGACTACACCAAGGCGTTCTGCGACGCGGTTGATATCGGTGTAATCCTGTTCCCGGTTCCGTTGTGGGGGTTCGAGCGTCTGCACGGTGCGTCGCTGGAGCCCGAGATGGTCGTTCAGCTCGTCGACAGCTGCCCCAACATCGTCGCCGTGAAGGCCGAAGGAGGAATGCCATCGATCGGCGGCTTCGTCCACCTTCATCATCTTGTCGGCGACCGAATCATCGTGACGATGCCGGCCGAGGAACAGGGCATTCCGTTGAAGACGCTCGTAGACCTGCCGTGGATGGGCACCTCCAGCATGGAGTACTACGGCGACAGCGTTCCGACGATGTTTCGTTTGATCGAGGAAGGAAGCGTCGACAAGGCGTGGGACCTGTTCTGGCAGATGCATCCCGCTCGTCAAGCGAAGCACAGTGTGATGTCGGTCGCCGGATCCAACTTCGCCCATCGGTACGCGTGGAAGTACTTGGGATGGCTCAACGGCTTCAACGGTGGACCGCTACGGATGCCGACGATGCGGGTCGTGCAGGGACAGCTCGACATAATGCGACGTGGCCTGCAGAAGGCCGGACTCGAAGTCACGCAGGATTCAGATGCGGAGTTCTTCGTCGGTCGCAATCCCGTATGACGTTGATCATTGGCGCCGCCGACGTCGAGGCGGCCTGTGACATGGGTTCGCTGGTGGATGCGATCGAAGCCGGCCTTCAGGAGCAAGCCCGTGGTTCAGTGGTCGTGCCGAGTCGTCTCAATCTTGCCGGGCTCCACGGTTCGTTCCGTGTGATGCCGGCGGTGCTCAACGAGAGTGGGCTGATGGGCTTCAAGGCCTTTCATGGTTCCGTCAAGACTGGTGCGCGGTATTTGGTGGCGGTGTTCGAACAGGAGTCCGGCGAGCTGCTCGCGTTGCTCGATGGGCACTTCCTGACCGCTGCTCGGACGGGGGCGACGGCTGGTGTTGCCGCGAGACACCTCGCCCGGTCCGACGCGACATCGGTCGCGGTTATCGGCTCAGGCCTCGAAGCGCGGACAAACCTCGCCGGGATCTTCGCCGTCCGCCCGATCACTGAGGTGCGAGTGTTCAGTCCCCGAGTCGAACGGCGTGAAGCCTTCGCCAATAGCGTCGATCAAACGTACGGTGTGACAACTGTTCGCGCCGAGACCGCGGAGGAGTGTGTTCGAGAGGCCGACATCGTCGTCGTAGCGACGAATACGAGCCGCGCGGCGGACCCGATCGCGTTTCGGGGAGAATGGATTACACCCGGTGTCCATGTCAGCACGATCGGATCGACGAGCTCGCGCTCCCGTGAAGTCGACGTGGCAACGTTCGCGAAGGCTGATGTGATGGTTGTCGACTCGATCGCGCAGGCCACTGAGGAATCAGGTGACGCCCTCGCTGCCAAGGCGGAGGGCTGCCTGCCCGCGCTGGTCGAGCTCGACCAGATCGTTTCTGGCACCGCGACTGGACGTACTTCGGGAGATCAGGTGACGGTTTTCAAATCGGTGGGTACGGCGCTCCAGGATGTCATCGCCGGGTTCACCGTCTTCACTGCAGTGGCCGCGAACGGGGCTGGCGTGGACGTAGGCGCCTTCCTCGACAAGAAAGAGATCTGACCCGTGACCCTGTTCGGTGCACACACGGGCCTGCAGAACACCACGATGGGCGAGTTGACCGACCTGTGGCGACGGATCGAGAGTCTCGGCTTCGATTGGATTTCGATTTGGGATCACTTCTACGCGCTCGACGGCCAGAGCCCGCGATGCCTCGAAGCAGTAGCAGCCCACGCCGCGCTGGCGTGCGCAACCGAGCGCGTCCGAGTCGGCTCACTTGTTTATTGCGCCGCCTATAGACACCCTGCGGTACTTGCCAACGCCATTGCAACGATCGACGATCTCAGTCGGGGGCGCACGACGCTGGGCATCGGCGCGGGATGGGCGCAAGCTGAGTTTCTCGCTTACGGCATCCCGTTCGATCGCGCCGGGCCGCGGCTGGACAGACTGGATGAGTTCACTCGTGTCGTGCGCTCGTTGCTCCGCGACGGTGTGACGAACTTCAGCGGTGGATATTTCACGCTCACGGATGCGCGGTGCGAGCCAAAGCCGGTGCAGTCGAACCTTCCGATATGGATTGGAGGCGGAGGCGAGCGGCGAACCTTGCGGATCGCCGCAGAGTTGGCCGACGGATGGAACATTCCGTTCGCGACACCGGATGTCTTCCGCCATAAGCGAAGTGTCCTGCACGGTCATTGCGAAGCTGTCGGTCGAGATCCTCGCGAGATCTCGTGCTCGGTCAACGTGGGGCTGGCATGGAACGAGGACAGCCTGCTTGCCCAGTTCGGGACCAATGCGGAGCGAGCGCGGCCGTCCGTCTTGTCGGGATCTGACGGTGAGGTGACCGAACGCATAGGCGCGTATGTCGCCAGCGGCGCCGATCAGATCAACATCTCGATGCGCGCTC
>DASWRR010000463.1:0-2779 GCA_036403055.1 Ilumatobacteraceae bacterium
CGACCGGTCATTCGAGCGAGCTCCCTCCCGACGTCGCCGTCGCGGCACTCGAAGTCAGCCGCGTCACGATCTCGCCCGACATTCGCGTCGGGCGTTTCGGGCCAGAAGTCGAGGTCGCAACCGGCGCCGGCCCGACCGAACAGCTCGTCGCATATCTTGGCCGTCAGCCGTGACGCGCACGACCGGAAGGCGCGAGGAACGGCCGGAAGCGCCGATCGATCAACGAGGTGGCACGAGAAACCGCCACGTCTCACCACGGTCCACGTAGCACACCTCGGTCTCGAGCGCCGGGGAGGCGTCAGCGACAGCGGAACGAAACTCGTCGAGCCCTGACTTGAACACCGTGTAGTCGTCGGTGTGGATGGGGACGGCGGTCCGCGGTCGCACGAGTCGGAGGGCCGTCAAGCCCTGGCGCGCGTCCATCGTCAAGAGGATCCCCGCGATCCGCGTGCCGCCGAGGTGGATGATGCACAGGTCGATGTCGGGAAACCGTTTCGGAATCTCGTGCAGCTGGTCGTAGAGCAACGTGTCACCCGTGATGTATGTCCTGAACTGAACGCGGTCACCCGTGCTGAACTCGAGGAGACTGCCCATCACCGGTGGCAGCAATGCGCGCAGCGGTTGGGGTGCGTGCTTGCCCGGTGTCGAGGTGATCGTCAGCGTGCAGTCGCCGCGGGTGAACGTGCACTGCTGCCACGTCTCGAGGGCGATCGGTCCGCGAAACCCTTGCGACCGAAGCTTCCTCGCGCTGTGTGGTTCCGTGACGATCGGAACGTCCTTGTCGAGGTCGCGCGCTGCAATGTGGTCGAAGTGGTCACCGTGATGGTGCGACAACACGACGAGGTCCAGTGGTGGGAGATCGGCGATCTCCATCGACGGGTCCAACAGGCGCCGTGACCGCAACCCGAGACCGAGGTACGCATGGTCGCCCGCGTGCAAAAAGTTGGGATCCGTCAACAGCGTGAAGCCGCCGCAACGCAACAGCACGGTCGCCGTGCCGATGAACGTCAGGTCGCCGGTCGTCGGCTCGACTGGCTCACCCGCGAGTCGGATCGTGTCGTTCATCAGCGGCTCCCTCGGTCGAACGTGCCTCATGACTACCCATCCGCGCGACGGCGCATTCGATGGATTGACCGCGATCGCGCCCGGGTAGAGCGTCGGCCTCGACGAGAAGGGCAGAGGCGTGACCGACACTCGGCAAGTCGTTGTGACCGCGACGGCGCCCGGTCCGGCGCGTCATGCGCGCCGGCGCGACATCGAGGGTCTGCGCGCCATCGCGTTGATCTCCGTCCTGCTGTACCACGCGGGTGTGCGGTCCACGGCCGGCGGCTTCGTGGGCGTCGACGCGTTCTTCGTGATCTCCGGGTTTCTCATCATCGGTCTGTTGTGGCGCGAGCTGTCCTCCACCGGAACCGTCTCGTTGGGCGAGTTCTACGCACGCCGCGCGAGGCGCCTGCTTCCCGCCGCGGTTCTCGTCATCGTCGCGACCGTCATGGTGTCGTGGAAGGTGTTGCCACCACTTCGCAGTCAGTCGGTCGCACGGGATGGCCTCGCCAGCACCTTCTACGTCGTGAACCATCGGCTCGCCGGCGGCGGAACGGACTACCTCAACAGCAGCGCGGCTCCCTCGCCGCTGCAGCACTACTGGTCGCTCAGCGTCGAGGAGCAGTTCTACCTACTCGTTCCCGTCGTGATGATCATCGCGTGGACGGTCTGCCGGCGGCAGCAACGAGACGTCGTAGCGCGCCCGTCACGCACGAGCGCGCTCAGCGCGCTGGCGCTGGTCGGAGGCGTGTCGTTCATCGCGTGCATTCGTCTCACGTCCACAGCGCAACGATTCGCATTCTTCCTGCTGCCGACGAGGGCATGGGAGTTCGTCGTCGGTGGGCTCGTCGCGATCGGGGCTCCCCGTCTGCGGCACGTCGATCGACGCACCGGGCAGGCGCTCGCGACGGTCGGGATCGCGGCGTTCATCTGGAGCGTGACCTCCTACAGCGCGGCGACGTCGTTCCCCGGATTCGCGGCGTTGTCACCGGTCCTCGGTGTTGCCGGCGTGATCGCGGCCGGCTGCACCGCGATGGGGTCAGCGGTGAACCGCGTTCTCGGCGTCACGCCGCTGACCGCCATCGGCCGCATCTCCTACTCGTGGTACTTGTGGCATTGGCCGATCCTCATCCTCGTTCCGTACGTGATCGGCCATACCGTGTCCACTACCGGCAACGTCGTTCTCATCCTCCTGGCGGGCGGACTCGCGGCCGTGACGACGTACCTCGTCGAGGACCCCGTGCGCTTCTCGCCTCGCCTCGTGGGGAGCGCGCGGCGCACATTCGCCGTGGGCCTCTCGCTGAGCGCGACGGCGGTCCTTTCGATCGGCGTTGTGGTGTACGAAGCCGGGCGTCTGCCCAACGCACCCGTTGCTGCGGCGGCACCTTCCCTGCACGTGTCGCGCTCCGCCGCAGCGACGATTCCCCCGACAACGCTGCACCCGACGACGTCATCGTCTGCCGCAGCAGCACAGTCGGCGTCGCCGACGACCACCCTGCCGCCGACGGCCACCGTCGATCCGGTCGCGGCCGCGTTGGCATCGGCGTCCACCGAGGAAGAGGCCGCGATTGCAGCCGCGGCCGGGACGAACGAGGTGCCGGCCAACCTGACGCCGACGTTGTCCAGAGCGCACGCTGACAAGGCAGTCCCGTTTGCCGACGGATGCTTCGCGAACTTCCGCGACACCGCCATCCGTTCCTGCAGCTACGGCGACGTCAACGCCGCGACGCGGGTC
>DASWRR010000464.1:0-2012 GCA_036403055.1 Ilumatobacteraceae bacterium
CGTCGTCGGTGTCGAGTGTGAACGTGTAGTTGCCGGCGGCGAAGGTCGTCGTCCTCGTCCAACGAACCGAGTAGTTGTCTGCTGCAATGCCGGCGATCGGAACGCCGGCTCCCCAGTTGAAGTTGATGTTGGCATCGTCACGAAGGACCGGCGTTCCGGACAGCGTCGTGGTCGGGTAGTACTGACCCTTCCACGGTGGAGCGGTGACCGCGCAGGTCGGCAGCGAGATCGTGACGGAGTACGTCGCTTGCACTGATGCCGCACTGCTGTCGGTTGCGGTCACGACCACGTTGTAGGTACCGGGCACTGTCGGCGTGCCGGCAATCGTCGAACCATTCAGTGCCAGACCTGGGGGCAGTCCGCTCGCGGCCCATGTGTACGGCGGAGTTCCGCCCGTTGCGGCGAGCGTCGTTGTTGCATAGGCGACGCCGACTTGGCCGTTCGGCAGCGACGGAGTCGAGATGGCGAGTGCGGCGACGATGGTGACCGTGACGTCGGCCGACGCCGCGGCCTTCGTCGCGTCGAATGCCGTAGCAAGGAAGGCGTACGTACCTGCGGCCGTCGGTGTCCCGCTGATCACGCCGCCCGCGCTGATCGCGAGCCCTGCGGGCAGTCCCGTCGCAGACCATGTGTACGGCGCTGTGCCACCAGTCGCGACCATCGTCGCGGAGTACGCCAGGTTGGTCTGACCGTTGGCCAACGCGGTTGGCGTGACTGTGATCGTCGGAATGGGCCCGAGCCGCGCCTGCCCGGTACCCGTGACAGTCAGTCCTTGGGCGTTCAACCCTTCGACGTTCAGCCCGACGCTGCTCGACGCAACGATCTTCGCGTTGGGCGCGTACACGAACCCGCGATAGTTGCTGACCCGCGGTCCACCGGCGATCGTCACGGGGACGTTCGTCGCGGCGCTCCACACGAGCATCTTTTGAAGCGTTGGGTCACTCGCAGCGCGGCCGGTGAGGTCGACGGTTGCTGCCGCCTTCGCCTCGAAGGAGCCGCTCTCGATGTAGAACAACACGTTCGATCCCGTGACGCGGTTGGACGTCAGTTCGAGCCCTTTGCAGAAGACGTACACGCCCGGTTGGAACACGGTGTCGGCGGTGATCTTCACGGACTGTGGATACACGACGATCGTCGATGCGCTCGCGCTCTGACCGAACACGGCCGGGTTGAGCCCGGCCGGATTGCAGGTGAACACCGGCTTGACGCGTGCGATGAAGGGATTGACGACACCGGCGATTGCTGTTGTTGCGCCCGTCGGTCGCAGCAGCGCCGGAACCGACGTATCTCTCACAGGGGTCGACCCGCACAGCGAATCGACGACTGCGTTGCCGACCACTGTCACCGGTCCGGTGCCGGCGAGATCGACGTTGGGGCACGAGACCGCCGCACCGGCGCCGAGCGCGACGAGCGGGACCGGAGCAGCGTTGACGGCGGTGGGCACAGCTTGAGCATCCATCCGCAACGAAGCCTTGAGCGTGTACGACAGCGGGGCCCGCGTCCCCGACCCCGTGACGGCGAGCGAGACGGTCGTCGGCGCGACGGTGCAGTCGGAGTCGCATGTGGCGACGACCGACACGACGTCGCGACCCAAGACGATGTCGGGTCCGGTGGTGCTGTCGCGACACGAACGGCGGGTGAGTTGAGCTTTCGAGCTGTCGAACGCATACGTGACGACGACCTTGCTCGACGGCGCGAGCAGCGTCGTCCGCTCGATCCAGCTGAATCGCACCACGAGCGTGGCCGGAGCCACCTGCGCGCAGCCGTCCCACCCGGTTGGAGCGGTCGACACGCCAACGGTCGAATCGCGGATTGCCGTCGTCGGCACGATGCCTCCTGTCGACTGGGCGTCACGCGTCAAGTAGGCGGTGATCAGGCCTGCGTCCGTCGAGTCTTTGACCTGAATGGACGTCGAGCGCGAGACGTTCAACGAGGTGATCAGTGCCGCGACGACGACGCCGCCGATCATCAGACTCAGTGTGAGCGCGATCAGCAGCTCGATGAGCGTGAAA
>DASWRR010000465.1:0-1624 GCA_036403055.1 Ilumatobacteraceae bacterium
TGCTGCCCGGATTGGCCGCGGCGGTCGTGGCCCGCATGGAGTCGCTGCCTGTTGCGTTCGCGGCCGGTCTCGGTCTCGGCATCGCCGAACAGACGGTGCGCTGGAACAGCACCGGTTCGCCGTCGTTCGTCAACGTGGCCTACCTCGTCGTGATCCTCGGTGCGCTGTTGCTCCAGAAGGGCCGCCTCAGTCGGGCCATGGACAACGTGACGTCGTCGTGGTCGTCGAGCAGCGTCGTGAAGCCGGTGCCGGTCGAACTGCGTCACCTGCCCGAGGTCCGCTACGCCAAAGCGGCGCTCGTCGCGATCGTCGCCGTGCTGTTCATCTGGATCCCTGGTGGATGGTCGTCGTCGCAGCAGCTGCTGGCCGCCTTCGCCATGATCTGGGCGATGGTCGCGGTGTCGCTCGTCGTGTTGACGGGCTGGGGCGGACACATATCACTCGGTCAGTTCGGATTGGTCGGTGTTGGAGCGATCACGGCCGGCAACGTGATCTCCAAGATGCACGGCGACTTCTTCCTCGCGCTGTTCCTCGCGGGACTCGCCGGCGCCGCCGCCGCGCTGCTCGTCGGTTTGCCGGCGTTGCGCATCAAGGGCTTGTTCCTCGCCGTCACCACGCTGGCGTTCGCGATCGCGCTCGACGAGTACTTCTTCAACACCGATCGTTTCCATTCGATCCTGCCCAACAACGTCGACCGGTCGTTGCTGTTCCAGCGCTTCAACCTCGACTTCAACTACGACATGTATCTCACCTGCCTGGCGTTCCTCGGACTGTCGATCCTCGCCGCGATTGGTGTGCGCAAAGCCCGTAGCGGTCGCGTCGTGATCGCCACGCGTGACAACCAACGCGCCGCCGACGCGGCCGCGGTCAACACGACCGCGGTGAAGCTGTCGGCGTTCCTGCTCGCCGGTTTCATCGCCGGTGTGGCCGGCGGGTTGCACGTCCAGATCCAGCACGCGCTCGCGCAACACACCTACAGCCCCGCCGACTCGATCACCGTGTTCTCCACCGCCGTCATCGGGGGTCTCGGCTCGCTCAGCGGTGCAATCAGCGGTGTGCTGTTGTTCCGCTGGCTCGAGACCATCACCGCCCTCGGCGACCTCCGTCTGTTGCTCACCGGCACCGGCTTGCTGGTCGTGCTCTACGCGCTACCAGGCGGTTTCGGCCAACTGTTCATCAGCGTCCGCGACCGCTACCTGCGGTGGGTGGCGAACCGGCACGGCATCCTCGTGCCAAGCCTGGTCGCGGACAAGCGGGGCGGTGTCGAGAACAGCGTCGGATTGTTAGAAGGTGCGCTCACCGACGAAGTGTCAGACGAACCCGGCCTCGAGCTCGTAGGAGCAGTCCCGAATGAGTAAGAAGGGCAACCAAGCGCCCGACCAACTGAACGACGACGGGGCGCTGCTCACGTGCACCGGCATCGACATGGCCTACGGGCCAGTGCAGATCCTCTTCGACGTCGACTTCACCGTTCGCGAGAACGAGATCGTCGCGCTGCTCGGCACCAACGGCGCCGGCAAGTCGACGTTGCTGAAGGCGATCAGCGGCATCGTCGAGCCCATCGGCGGCGCCATGTTCTTCGACGGACGCGACATCACCCACGCCGACGCCAACCAGACGGCGC
>DASWRR010000466.1:0-6314 GCA_036403055.1 Ilumatobacteraceae bacterium
CTGCGCAACGGGCTCACGATCCCGCCGCAGCTGAGCCCGAAGACGATCGTCGACATTGCCAGCCGTCCCGGTTACTGGGTCAGGATGCTGCGGAGCCCGGCCATCGGGTTCGCCAACTTCACCGCGCTGTCGCCCGCCGAAGTGAAGAGCGCGGCGTCGACGCGCATCGGGTCGTTGTTCGACCAGTCACTCAACTGGACGGACATCGAAGGCATCAGGAAGCGGTGGGACGGGCCGCTGTTGCTGAAGGGCCCGATCGGTCCGGCGGACGCTCGTCGCGCCCTCGACATCGGTGTCTCCGGATTTCACCTCTCGAACCACGGCGGTCGTCAGCTCGATCGCTGCACTCCGACGATCGACATGCTGGCGCCGTTGCGGACCGCCATTGGTCCGGACATCCCGATCGTGATCGACTCCGGCATCCGCCATGGAGCCGACATCGCGGTGTCGATCGCGCTCGGCGCGGACATGGCGTTCATCGGCCGGCCATACGTCTACGCGGTCGCCGCGGCCGGCCAACGCGGCGTCGAGCACGTCATCTCGATGCTGACCGATCAGCTCCGCTCCGTGATGCAGCTGAGCGGTGTCACGACGTTGGCCGAGCTGCGCAAGCACGGCGCCGAGCTGGTCAGCGAGCCTGGCTGATCCGACGCTGGGCCAGTCCCGCCAGCGCTCGCCAGCCGACGAGAAACACGCCGGTGACCACCGTCGCGACGATGATGAACGGCAAGGCCGTGCCGCGGTCGAACACCACGTTGCGCAGCACCATTCCGACCGCCACCGTGACGGGCCAGATGACGAACGCGGTGTCGACGTCCATCGGCCGGTTCCACGCCCGTGCGACGAGCCAGCCGATGGCCAGCGCGATGAGGAACGGCGCGGCGACCGTGGCGATTCCGTCGATCGCCGTCCCCTCGTCGTGATTGCGTCGGCCGATCGCGACGAACACGACGATCGCAACGACATCGGCGACCGCCGCCAACGTCGCACGGCGTGTCACGACTGCCCCACGAAGCCCCCGAGCTGTCCGCGGAAGAACAGAAGTGGCGCTGGCTGTGACTCCTCGTTGGCGTGGTCCATCGCGACCACGAGGCCCATCACGAAGAAGTGATCGCCGGCGTCGACGACTTCGGCCGTCGTGCAATCCATCCATGCGATGGCACCATCCAAGATCGGCGACCCGGTGAGCGGTGACGGCTCCCACGTGACGCCCTCGAACGGGTTCTCGATGCTGCTCTTGGCAAAACGCCAGCAGAGATCACCATGGTTGATGCCGAGGACGTTGACGCAGAAGCTGCCCGCCGACGCCATCTTGAGCCATCGCTCCGACGTCGTCATCGGCAGGAACCCGACCAACGGGGGGTCGAGCGACACCGACGTGAACGAGCCGATGGTGAAGCCAACCGGTTCGCCGTCGACCATTGCCGTGACGACCGTGACGCCGGTGGGAAAGTGACCGAGGACTAGCCGATATTTCAGTGGATCGATCGACATCACGCAGGACTGTACTGCCGGTCCCGCGTTCGTTGACAGCCGTGGCACGCTGTGCAGGTGATCGACAAGGCGGCCTTGCGCAAGCGCATGCGGATGGTTCGCGACACCGTCGACGACCACTTGATGCGCAGCGTCCAGCTGTGGGCGAAGGTCGCTGAACTCGACGAGTACCGCCGGGCCCACACCGTGATGGCGTTCGTCGGGTTCAGCGGCGAGCCCGACACCGAACCGCTCTTCGCCCGATTGTCGGTCGAGGGCAAGCGCCTGCTGTTGCCGCGAGTCGAGCCGTCCGGAATCGTCGCGGTCGATGGCGACGCGCCGCGAGTCGCGAGCAAGTTCGGCGTCAGCGAGCCGGTCGGGCCACCGGTCGACGTCGCCGAAATCGACTTCGTGATCGTGCCGGGATTGGCGTTCACGATCGACGGTGACCGTCTCGGGTACGGCCAGGGCTACTACGACCGATTCCTGCCGACGATCTCCGCGCCGTCAGCCGGAGTGTGCTTCCACGAGCAACTCGTCGACGAGATGCCGCTTGCCGCCCACGACGTGCGCGTCGGCACGGTCGTCTGCGCATGACGTTCTTCGACCTGGACGAGTTCGCCGATGCCGCGGCCGTCGTCAGGCGGCACGTCGCGCCGACACCGCAGTTCGCCTGGCCACTGCTGGCCGACGAGATCGGCGAGGAGGTCTGGCTGAAGCACGAGAACTGCACACCAACGGGTGCGTTCAAGGTGCGCGGTGGGCTCGTGTACGTCGATCGGATGGTGCGCGAACGGCCGCACGTGCTCGGTGTCGTCAGTGCGACGCGCGGCAATCACGGCCAGAGCCTTGCGTACGCCGGTCGTGCTGCAGGAGTGCCGGTCACGATCGTCGTGCCGCATGGCAACAGTCCCGACAAGAACGCTGCGATGCGCGGGTTCGGCGCGGACCTCATCGAACACGGCATCGACTTCCAAGCTGCGCGCGAGCACTCCGTCGTCGTCGCGGAGGAACGTGGTCTCGAGGCAGTGCCTTCGTTCCACCGCGATCTGTGCCTCGGCGTCGCGACCTACGCGCACGAGTTGTTCACCGCTGCCGGTGCGCTGGATGTCGTCTACGTGCCGGTCGGCATGGGCTCAGGAATCGTCGGGTTGATGACGATCCGCGACCTGCTCCGTCTCGACACCGAGATCGTCGGCGTCGTCTCCGAGAAGGCACCCGCAACGGCGTTGTCGTTTGCCGCGGGTGTCCCCGTCAGCACCGAAACAGCGACGACGTTGATCGACGGCGTCGCGACACGCGTCCCCGATGCAACCGCGATCGAGCTGATCGTCGCGGGCGCAGCGCGCATCGTGCAGATCAGCGACGATCAGTGTGCGGACGCCGTGCGGATGATCATGCGTTGCACGCACCACCTCGTCGAGCCATCGGGCGCGGCGGCGCTCGCGGGCCTCATCGCCGATCGGGCGAGCAGCCCGCACCAAGCGCGGCGCCGGCTCGGCGCCATCTTGAGCGGCGGCAACATCGACGGCCCCGTCCTGTCCGAGATCCTTGCGGGGCGCACCCCAACGCCCTGAAGGTGTCGGACGTTTCGTGTGACTGACGTCACATGAGGCTCACAGAGTTGTCTCAGAGTGCCGATTCATTGTGGTGCATGTCCGGTGAACGACTCGCCGGCGTGATCAAAGGAGACAGCAATGGCGACCCCCCGTCGCAGCTTCACATCAACCATCCTCGTCGGCGCCGCGGTGCTCGCCGCAGGTGCCGGTCTGGCGATCCCGACTGCGGCCTCCGCAGCGACGCCGCCGGCTGACACGACGACCTCGCACGAGCTCCCCGCTCGCCTGGAGAGGGCATGCCTGCGCATCCCGAACCTGGAGACGCACACGGACAAGGTGATCGCCCGGCTCAATGGAGACGCATCGACTCGTGGCTCGCTGAAGTGGCTGCAGGCCAGGATCGACGAGGCGACGGCGAAGGGCCGGACGCAACTCGCTGAAGTCCTCCAGAACCGGTTGAAGGTCAGGACGCAGACACTGCAGGTGCTGATGAACCGTCACGACCGCCTGACGAAGCTCGCCGACCTGTGCCGCAATCACGGAGTCGATGTGTGATGAGTCGATCGGATCTGGTTCGGTCGACGATGGCGGCGATCGCGGTGTTCGCGGTCGCCGTCGGCGTCACATCATGCGGCTCGTCCGACGCGGCACAAACGCCCGTCGCAACAGCCGTGGCGACAACCGTGTCGTCAGCCACGACGGCAGCACCGACCACGCCGTCACCGTCGACGCCATCAGCGACGACAGCGGCGACCGTTGCAGCGCCGTCGCCGAGCGCCCCTTCGGGCGATGCGTCGGACACGTCGGTGGAAACGACCGTCGTCGTGAGCGATTCAGAGGTCGCTGACATGGAGAAGCAACTGGACGAGATCGATCAACTGCTCGTCGGTGTCGACGCCGATCTCAGTCACGACTGACCGCAAGCGGCAACAATGGAGCTGTGTGGATGACGCGATGTCGATGAGTCGCACATGTCCGTGAACGGTGCGGACGCCGGTCGGGTCCTCGTCGTCGAGGACGATGACGCGGTTCGAACTGCGGTGGATCGCGGCCTCGGCGTCCACGGCTTCGACGTGTCGTCGGTCGCCGATGCCGAGTCGGCCATCGCGTCGGTTGCCCGGCGGCGACCGGACGTGATGATCGTCGACATCGGCCTGCCGGGGATGTCCGGCATCGAGCTGTGCACGCGACTGCGCAGTCTCGACGTCGACACGCCGATCCTCATCCTGTCCGCACGCGACCAGGTCGGTGATCGGGTCGCGGGCCTACGGGCGGGTGCCGACGACTACGTCGTGAAGCCGTTCTCGCTGGACGAGTTGGCCGCTCGTCTGCATGCCCTGCTTCGTCGGGCCCGGCCGGCGGCAAGCGTGACCTCGGTGCTGTCGGCAGGACCGCTGTGGATCGATCTCGGTCGTCGCATCGCGACGGTCGACGATCAGCGGCTCGATCTCTCGAGACGCGAGTTCGATCTCCTCGCGGCGCTCGCGGCCAATCAGGGCATCGTGCTGTCGCGGATTCGGCTGCTCGAACTGGTGTGGGGATACGACTTCGATGTCGACACCAACGTCGTCGATGTCTTCGTCGGGTACGTCCGCCGCAAGTTGGAATGCGCCGGTGCGACCCGCCTCATCGAGACCGTCCGTGGCGTCGGGTTCGTCCTGAGGGTCGACTAGATGCGCCTCGCCACCCGAACGGGACTGGCCTCGTTCGTCGCGGCGTCGATCACGCTGCTGGCTGTGGGTTCGTTGTTCCGCGGGTACTTCGCAACCGTGCTGCAAGAGCGCGTCGACACGCAGTTGCAAGAGCGTGCCGCGACCGCGCCGATCCTGGCAGCGGTTGCCCAACGGCTCGCGCAGTCCGAACTGCGCACGACGTTGGAAGGAGCCCGCGTCGTCACGGGCGGACAGACGATCTCGCTCGGATTGCTGCCCGACGGTCCGCTCCCCGCAACGATTGCTCCGGGGTGGTCGACGGCGCGTGCCAGCGGTGACCGTTGGCGCCTCTACACCGTCGAGGTCTTGGACGTCCCGAAGGTGGGCGACACAGCACTCGTGCAGTTGGTGTCTCCACTCGGCGATGTCGATGCGCGCGCCCGGCAACTGCGCCGCAGGGTCGTCTTCGTGATGGCGCTCACATCGCTCGCCGCCGGACTGGTCGGCTACCTGTTGGGCAAGGTCGCAACACGCCCGCTGACCGCGTTGCGCCGCGACACCGGGATGATCGAGGATGCCGATCCGGCGACGTGGAAGGTGGGGAGCGACTACGGATCGAACGAGGTCGACGATGTTGCGACCGCGTTGAACGAGAACCTGCATCGACTTGCCGATGAGACGCATCGCCGCGGCGCCGCGCTCGACGCGGCGCGGGCGTTCGCGTCGTCGGCGACACACGAGTTGCGCACGCCGTTGCAGGGGGCACTGCTGAACCTCGACATGGCGCGGAGCGATCGCATGGACGAGTCGAGCAGAGCCGAGGTGCTTGCGTTGGCGAACGAGCAGCTGCAACGCATGGCCGCGTCGTTGTCCGCCGTCCGCGCCCTGGCTGATGCGGAGTTCGCCGATCCCTCGTGGTTCGCGGAGGTCGATCTCGCCGATGTCGCCGACGCTGCGGTGGCCGACGAACGCCGCCGAGCACCCGATGCAACGATCGACATCGAATCGAAGTCGCCGACGACCGTCGTCGCGTGGCGCGACGGCGTGCGTTTGGCGGTCGCGAACATCGTCCGCAACGCACTCGTGCACGGAGTGCCGGCGGGCGGCGTTCGTCAGCACGTCGTCGTGTCGATCGACGGGGCGACGATCACGGTCGACGACAACGGTCAAGGCGTTGCCCCAGCGGATCGCCGCCGCGTCCTCGAGCGGTTCGAGCGCGGCACAGGGGGGGGATCCGGACTCGGGCTCGCCATTGCGCAGCAGGTCGCCATCGCTCACGGCGGGTCGGTCACGATCGAGTCGAGCCCGTCGGGCGGGGCGCGTGTCGTGCTGTCGCTGCGCCCGAACGAGAACGCCTGGCCGAGCCCGGCCTACGCGTCCTCGTAGTACTCGCGGCCGAGGTGCGTGATCTGTTCCTCGCCCATCATCCAGCGAAGCGTGTTCTTCAACTTGGTCAGCTGGATGAACAGATCATGCTCGGCGTACAGACCCGGGGCGACCATCGGAGCCTTGTAGTAGAAGCTGAGCCATTCCTGGATGCCCGACAGACCGGCGCGCTGGGCAAGGTCGCTGAACAGGACGAGGTCGAGCGCGAGCGGGGCGGCGAGTATCGAATCCCGGCAGAGGAAAT
>DASWRR010000467.1:0-2142 GCA_036403055.1 Ilumatobacteraceae bacterium
AGAACCGCGAACGCCTCCTCGACGTCACGGTCCAGCTCATCCTCGAAGTCGGAGGTGAACCGACTCGCGACGCGATCGCCAAGCGCGCCGCGATGGGGATCGGCACCGTGTATCGGCACTTCCCGGACCAACAGTCGCTGCTCGACGCGGTGGCCCGTTACACGTTGGAACGAACCATCGCGACGGGGGAAGCGATCGTCGCAGCGAACACCGACAGCGTGGACGCTCTCGGGCACTACTTGCACGCAGCGGTCGACAACGGGATCGGTGTCGTGAACATGATCCATCCATTGCTCGACGACACGGACTGGCCGGATCTCCGTGCCCGAGCCGAGTCGCTGCTGACCGCTCTGATCGAACGCAACCGCGAGGATCACCGGCTCCGTTCTGACCTCTCGGTGGGCGACATCGTGTTCGCCACAATCCGATTCGGTCGACCCCTCGCGATCGGGCTCCCGCCGGCCGAAGACCGCGACATCGCCCACCGCCAGCTCGACCGTTACATCGACGGCCTACGCACCAACACCTCGGCCTCGCCGCGATCCAGAACGCAAACACCGAGATGAACACCGGTCGCCGCCAAGCCAACACGACAGAGCACCAGGTCGTGGTCGTCGGGAGCGGCCCCGCGGGGATGATGCTCGCCGCAGAACTGACACTTGCGGACATCGACGTCGTGGTGGTCGAACGCCGCCGAACGTGCGACCTCGAGAGCCCGCGATCGCGAGGTCTGCACGCTCGAACGATCGAAGTCCTCGATCAACGTGGGATCGCCGACCGGTTCCTGGCCGAGGGACTCCCGATGCAGGTGCAAGCGTTCGCCGGCATACCGCTCGACATCAGCGACTTCCCGACCCGTCACAACTACGGTCTGGCGCTGCTGCAGAGCGACTTCGAACGAATCATGGCGGGTTGGATCGACGAGCTCGGCGTGCGCGTACAGCGCGAACGTGAAGTCACGGGGTTCGTGAACGACGACGACGATGTCGATGTCACCTGCGCCGATGGCACCAGAGTGCGCGCCGAGTATCTGGTCGGTTGCGACGGCAGCCACAGCGTGGTGCGCAGGACGGCCGGCATCGAGTTCGCCGGCTGGGATCCCACGACCTGCTGGATCACCGCCGAGGTCGAGATGCGCGAACAACCCGTCTTCGGTCTCCGCGGCGGCGGAGGGATCGGCCCAGCCGAATCCGGACGAATCGGCGTCACCCTCGCCGAACCCGACACCGACAACCGACTCACCGAACCGACCCTCGACGATCTCCGCGCCGCACTCGTACGCGTCGACGGAACCCACTACGGCGCGCACAGCCCACTATTCATCTCGCGCTTCACCGACATGACCCGCCAAGCCGTCACCTACCGAACCGGACGCGTCCTGCTCGCCGGCGACGCCGCACACGTCCACGCACCACTCGGCGGACAAGGCCTCAACCTCGGCGTACAGGACTCGGTCAACCTCGGGTGGAAACTCGCTCAAGTGATCCGAGGCACGTCGCCGACCACGCTGCTCGACACCTACCAAGCCGAACGTCACCCCGTCGCGGCCCGCGTCATGCGCAACACCATGGCCCAGCGCGCCCTTGGTGCCACAGACGACCGGACCGCCGCCCTGCGCACCATCGTCGCCGACCTGCTCGCACTTGACGAGCCACGCAGACACATCGCTGCGATGATCTCCGGACTCGACATCCACTATGGAACCGACAACGGTCACCCGATGATCGGTCGCCGCGTGCCTGACCTCGAACTCACCACTTCCAACGGATCCATTCGCATCTACGAACACCTCCATCACGCCAACCCGCTACTCGTCAACCTCGACCCCGCATCCGAACTCGACACCACCCCATTGCACGACCGGATACGGCACATCAACGCGACGTACACCGGCACCTGGGAACTCCCCGTCCTCGGCGAGGTCGAACCCCCCACCACCCTGCTCATCAGACCTGACGGCTACGTCGCCTGGGCCGGAACCGGCACCGGCACCGGACTCCAGATCGCGCTGACGACATGGTTCGGGGTATGACAACCTCGCAAGACCGACCAGCGCGACAGCCGCAAGGGCCAATCGCCCGTCGATCCAGTCAGTAGTCTCCTCGCGCTGGCTCGTTTCGGCGCCCCCGGTAGGATTCGAAC
>DASWRR010000468.1:0-2533 GCA_036403055.1 Ilumatobacteraceae bacterium
CGACGTGCAGGCCGAGCCGAGCGTGACCATCCTGAACAATCGCACGGCGGAGCTCATCTCGGGTTCGCAGGTGCCGTTCGTTCCGACGGCAGGTGGTGCAGGAACGTCGCTCACCGGCCCGATCGCGGTCGAGCGCGTGCAGACCGGCGTGACTCTCAGAGTGACGCCGAGCGTGACGAACAATCGGCAGATCATGATGCGCGTCGAGACGATCAACTCGGGCGCCACATTCTCGCCGAACGGCGTGTTGATCGACAACAACCAGAGTCGTTCCGAGCTCCTCGTTCCCGACGGGCAGACCGTCGTGATCGGCGGGCTCACGCAGGCCACGGTGCAGCTCACCAAATCGGGAATTCCGCTTCTCGTCGACCTCCCGATCATCGGCCGGCTGTTCGGCTATTCGCAGCGCAACGAGACGCGGCGCGACCTGTTGATCCTGATCACGCCGCACATCATCGATGACGGACAGACGCCATCCGAGGCGGCGCGGCGCTAGCCGCCCGTGGAGACTATGACCTTCCTTCGTAATCACGCGCGGCTTGCCGCGCTCGTGTTCGGCGGGGTGCTCATCGCGAGCTGCGAGTCGCGGCTCCCGACGGGACCGTCGGATCCCAATGGTGGCGGCGACCCTGCCGACCTGACGCCTCCGGCGATCACCTTCGCGTTGTCGGCCGGCACGAACAACGTCATCGAGGTCGGGACCCCGCTCACCGTGAAGGTCACAGCGACCGACGGCAAGGGAGTCGCCGGAATCGTCACGTCGCTCAACGTGGGCGCGGCCATCATCGGCGCCGACACGGTGGCGCTCAATCCGACAGTCGCGTCGACGACGCAGAATGTCGTCGTACCGATGAACACCGTGCAGCGTGGCGATCGGATCGTGGTCCGCGCCACCGCCTCGGATGCTTCACTCAACTTCGCGACCGACTCGGTCGTCATCACCGTCGCCGACACCACAGCGCCGACGATGACTCTCTTCTCATCGAAGTCGGGCCAGCTACTCAAGGGCGGCGACTCGCTCGATGTGCGCGTCACCGCCTCCGACAGCTCCGGCGTCCAGAAGACGGGATACCGCGTCTATCGCATGGGCGGGTCGGACAGCCTGACCGTCGTGCTGGGTGACTCCATCTCGCCTGCGGCCGGTGTCACCTCGACGAGCCTCGTCGGGTCGTTCAAGCGCCTGCTCGCCAGCAATCTGAACATCGGCACCTACAAGATCGTCGGCTTCGCCATCGATCGCTCCGGGTTGACCGTGAACCCGCTGCCGGTGTTGAACTTCACGGTCGTCGACGGCCAGCCGCCGACGATCAAGTTCAACGCGCCGAAGACGGGCGCCACGCTCAACATCGGCGACTCGCTCCTGGTGCGCGTGGATCTGCACGACAACGTCGGGCTCAAGAACGTGACCTTCTATGGTGTCTCGCCTCGCGGCG
Source organism: Ilumatobacteraceae bacterium (assembly GCA_036403055.1). Classification (GTDB taxonomy): domain Bacteria; phylum Actinomycetota; class Acidimicrobiia; order Acidimicrobiales; family Ilumatobacteraceae; genus JAENVT01. Next base: position 1,434 of record DASWRR010000468.1, read on the forward strand.
ACGCCAGCCTCGGCACCGCCGACACCGTCCGCCGCCTCGCGACGATCACCGCGCCGCAGGGTGGCGCGGCATTCCGCACCGGGCTGACGGATACGCTCGATCTGCGCCGCTTCCTCCGTCCGATCACGCCGATCGACACCATCCCGGGCAAGCTGCTCGTGTACGGGGTCGTCACCGATGCGGCGGGCAACACCACTACGGACACCGTCGTCATCCAGATGACGAAGGGTCCGAACGTGTCGCTGCTGGCACCTGTCGCCGGCGACAGCCTCACGCGTGGCACGAAGCTTCGCATCAGCGTCTCCGCGTCGAGCAGTGCAGGCGTGGTGAAGCTCGGCTTCGATGTCGCGACGGGTACGAGTGGTCCGGCCTGGCCCACGCCGATCACCAAGACCTTCGATTCGACGCTCACCTCGCCGGCGAACAAGGCAGGCCCGTACATCGTCGACATCGACATCCCACCCGATGCACCGTCAAAGGGTATCCTCACGATCTCGCCGCATGCCACGGACGTGAACGCGCAGCCAGGTGCTCCCACGCCGCAGGACTTCGCGGTCCGCGTTGGCGCCGCACCGCCGCCGCTCGTTCGCCAGCAGATCGCCACGCGCGTGGAGCTCGCCGACTCGGTGACGATCTACGCCAGCGGCGCCGCGCTCACGCAGGTCGGCTACGTGATCCGCGACATTCTCAACCCGAACACCCGCGTCGACTCGAACGCCGTGACGGCCAGCTCGTCCAGCTTCGGTCCGAAGGGCGTCAGCTTCACGCTCGCCACGAAATGGCAGGGCAAGCGCGTATCGATCTCCTCGTTCGCTCGCGACAGTGCGGGCCAGATCGGGTGGTCGATTCCGATCGGCACGAACGTGCCGGTCACCGACACGACCAAGATGGCGCGCGACACGACGCTCATCGTATACGGCCGCACCTACGCCGTACCGAGCTCGCGGCCGGGCCCCATCGCCGACGTGGTGGTGGACCAGGCACGCGGCAACGTGTTCCTCTCGAACATCAATGCCAGCCGTCTCGAAGTGTGGCAGGGTTCGAGCAAGCAGTTCGATGGCACCGGAATCTTCGTTGGCTCGCAGCCCTGGGGCATGACG
>DASWRR010000469.1:0-9073 GCA_036403055.1 Ilumatobacteraceae bacterium
GAGTGGAAGGGCAGCTGCAAGACGTCGACTTGGTGACCACGCTCTACCAGAGCGCGCTTCAACGACGCGAGCATAATCCGATCCCCGCCGCGAATTCCAGGGACGATCGTCGACGCAACGAGAACCTTCATACCACGTGGTTAGCGAGCCGCTCACAGATGTACACAACATCCGCCTCAGTGAGGTATCCGTGCGTTGGAAGGTTCAGGCCGTTGGCCGACAACCGATCCGCTATCGGCATCGACGCGTCGGCATCTCGATACGGCGGCATGTGGTGCATGGGATAGAACACCGGTCGAGTCTCGATGCCATCGTCAGCAAGAAGTTGTAGCAGCTTGTCGCGACTCGTCGGGACGCCCTCGCGCAGAACGACCGTGTACAACCATCGAACGTTGTCGCACCCCGGTCGATCGATCGGCAGTTGAAGTCGGTCGGTCAGCGACACGAGATGTTGGTCGTACCACGCGGCGACGCGGCGACGATCCGCGAGATGTGTGTCGATCGACTCGACCTGTGCCAACCCGATCGCAGCCGCGATGTTCGTCATCCGGTAGTTGTAACCGACGACTGGAAACCAGTACCGGCGCTGCGGGTCCTGGCCTTGTCCCTTGAACAAGCGAACGATGCGATCCAGTTCCGGGTCGTTGGTCGTGACCATCCCACCCTCGCCCGTGGTGAGAATCTTGTCGCCGAAGAAGCTGAAGGTGGCAATGTCACCGAGCGAGCCGACCCTCGCACCGTTGATCGAGGCACCATGCGCTTCGGCCGCGTCCTCGACGATTCGGATCCCTCGTGGCGCGCAGATCGCCTGCAGTGCGTGCATGTCCGCGGGATGACCGTACAGATGCACCGCGACGACCGCCTTCGTGCGGTCCGTGATGGCCCGTTCCACGGCGGCGGGATCAAGGTTCATGGTGTCCGCTTCGGAGTCGACGAAGACGGGCGTGGCGCCGCAGTACACAACGGCGTTCGCGCTCGCGACGTACGTCAGCGTTGGCACGATCACTTCATCGCCGGGTCCAATGTTCAAGGCAAGTAGCGCGAGATGAATCGCCACAGTGCCGTTCGAGCATGAAGCGGCGTACGTCGTACCCGCAACCTTGGTGAACGCGGTCTCGAACCGTTCGACATAGGACCCGACCGACGAGATCCAGCCGGTGTCGAGGCAATCATCGACGTACTTGCGCTCATTTCCGATGAGCTTCGGACTTGCGATCTGTATCCGACGACGAGGCGGGGTCAACCCGGCAGGGTCACCGACGTCTTGGCCATCAGTCATGCTGGAAGTCTCCCCGGTGAGCGTGCAACGGCTGATCCTATAAAGAATGGCGCACCCCTTCGTGCAACAACCTGCCCGTGCCGACTTCGTTAGGGTGTCAGAGGTGGGCCCGGAAAGCGAGGACGACGCAGAGGTCACGCGCCTGATCGAGCGCATCCGCCAACGCATCGGGCCGGGCGAGTCACCACGAAAAGATCAGGAACTGTTGCAACATTTCAGGCCTGTGGCGGAGCTGGAAGACGCCACCGTCATGAGCCAGCTCCTCGAGCAGATCGATCAGCTCCGTCACGTTCGTCAGTCGTTGCCACCGTTCCAGACAGCATCGCGGCTGCCCGGCGGACGAGTGTTCCATCGGGTCATCGGAAAGTCCGTGCGACGCGACACCGCGGCGCTGGCGGCGCAGATCGACCAGCTCACCGACCAGATCGCGGTCGCATTGGAGGCGCTGCTGTACGCATTTGGACGACTCGAAGCGGAGCGAGTCGCCCATCAGGATTCCGTCCGTGCGACGGAGCGAGCGCGGTTCGTCGATTCCCTCGACCGTCTCTGGTCGAGCCATGAGGCGTCGCTCCACGATCAAACTGCGTTGCGCAAGACGGTTCAGTCGTTGATCGATTCGAGCACAGCTGCGAGCACGCCCGAGTCATTCCGACCGGCGTTCTCCAGCATCGCGTTCGCCGATCGGTTTCGGGGCTCGCGCAGTGACATGTTGATCCGGTACGCCGATGTTGCCGACCTCCTGGTCGAGACGGGCGGCCCCGTGCTCGACTTGGGATGCGGGCGCGGCGAGCTCGTCGAACTGGTCCTGTCGAAAGCTGTCGCGGTGCGTGGCGTCGAGGTCGACCCGGAGCTCGTCGCGTTTTGCCGGTCCGTGTTCTTCGACGTCACCGAATGCTCAGCGCTCGACGCCTTGAACAACGTCGACGACGATTCGCTCGGTGGCATCGCGATGATTCAAGTCGTCGAGCACCTCAGTCCACAGCAACTCGCCGACATCGTTCCTTTGTGCCTGAAGAAGCTGAGGCCCGGCGGATTGTTCGTCGCCGAGACGGTCAACGGCACGTCGCCGTTCGTGTTCACCCGTTCGTTCTTCGCTGACCCGACGCACGGCAACCCCGTCCACCACGAGTACATGAAGTTCTTGCTCGAGGAGACCGGATTCTCTGACATCCGAATCGAGTGGCGTTCGCTCGTCGACGCCTCCGATCGGCTCGCGATGATCCCCGAGTCTGCATACGGAGAGGCAACATCATCCGAGAAGGGAATCGTGAAGGACACGAACGAGCGGCTCGAGAAGCTCGACGAGTTCTTGTTCGGCCCGCAGGACTATCTCGTCGTGGCGAGGAAATGACGCCAGTCGTCGGCGGCGGAATCCACCAGACGCTCGTCACCGCAGCACCGGGTGACGCGGTGACGAACTCCGCGCTGCAGATCCGGCATCTGCTCCAAACGATCGGGCCTTCGGAGATCTTTGCCCGCAACATCCATCACGACCTCGTCGATGTCGTGCTGCCGTTGGACAGCTACCACAGCCACCTTCCCCACCGCGCGCGTGACACGCTGACCATCGTCCATCTCTCGATGGGTGACCCAGACTGGTTCTCGTGGGTGCTCGACCTCTCGGGCGACATCGCCGTCTCGTACCACAACATGACTCCCCACGAGTACTTCGAAGGCTGGGATCCGAAGACCGCGACACTGCTGCACTTCGGTCGAAGCACGCTCGCCGCACTCGGCGAGCGATCGATTCTCACAATGGCGGATTCAGCCTTCAACGCGAGCGAGCTCGAGACCCTCGGCTTCCGCAACAGTCACGTAGCCGGGCTGCTTCTCGATCCATCACTGCTCGTATCGGTTCGTCCGGACAAGGCGGTGCTCGACGCGGCGCTGACGCGACGCGGCCCGACGCTCCTGCACGTCGGGCAGATGTACCCGCACAAGCGTGCCGATTTCTTGATCGCTAGCTTCCGTCGATTGTTGTCGACACACGGCGACACGACACTCGTGCTCGCCGGCAACTCTCGCCTCCCCGCGTATCGCCAGGCGATCCACGACTACATCGGTGATCTCGGGCTGTCCGATCACGTCGTCGTCACGGGGTCGATCTCGGTAGAGAGCCTCAGTGCTCACTACCGGACGGCTGACGTCATGGTGACCGCCAGCGAGCACGAAGGTTTCTGCGTGCCGCTCGTCGAGGCGATGGCGTTCGGAGTTCCGATCGTGGCGCGAGCGTGTGCCGCGGTTCCCGAGACGACCGGCGGATGCGGAGTTCTCGTTCCGCCCGATGCGTCACCATCTCAGTTCGCGTTTGCAGTCGGTTCCGTGCTCGATGATCTCGCAACGGCCGACGCGATGCGGGCGTGCGGGCATCGGCGCGTCGAACACTTCTCACTCGACAACTCGTCAGCTCGGTTGCTGCACGCTCTCGCGACGGTTCGCTGATGATCACCGCGTCGGAGGAGCGGACAACAACAACTCGCTCAGCGCAGATGCCGCGCTCGCAAAGGACGACGTGGTGGCGTGTCGTCGCGCAGCTGCAGCCATCTCGCGACGCTTCGTCGCGTCGACGAGCATTCCGCTCATCGCTGCGGCAATCTCCTTCGAATCTGCGGATGCGCTGACCATCTCGACTGCGTCGTTCGGCAACTCCCCCTGTGCTCCGAGGCGCGTCACGAGCGTGGGGATGCCATGACTGAGACAGTCGGCAATCGCCGCAGATGCTTCGCCATTCGCACTCGCTCGGAGCTGCACGGCGATCGTTGCACCAGCGAGCTCGTTGGCGTAGTCATGCTCCGTCAGCCGCCCCGTGAAGGTGACACGATCCTCGATGCGGAGATCGCGAGCGCGCTCAACGAGCTCGAGGCGCTCCGGGTCACCGACGTGTCCGGCGTATCGCAAGCGTGCCGTTGGCCGATCAGCGGCGAGCACGCCGAATGCCTCGAGGAGGAGTGCCGCGTGCTTCTCGGGTGCGACGAAGCCGAATGTGGTGATCACTTCCCCATGGTCGACGACGCCTCGCTCCCCCGAAGCCGGAGGGTGCCCGAACGGAACAACGGCGACCTTTGCCGATGACGCCACCTCGGCATCTGCGAGGGTCGCGGCATAACCGGAGTGCACCGCGATCGCGTCGGCGCCGACGACGGCGGGACCGAAGAGATAGGCGTCCGCGCTGTCGAGTCGTTTGCGGATCGGATGGAACTGCTGCGCGATCCCACCATCGTCTTCCAACGCACGAATCTCACGACCGAGGTCATCGCCGCACCACTCACGAACCATCGACGACAACCAGTGAGGGTCCGGTGATTGCAGGGCGCGAAGGCATTGCAACCCGTTCATTCGAACCTCGTGGGCCAGCACGACGCCGCCGTGGCGCGCGACCATCGCCGGCACGTGCCGATGGAACTGGCTGTTGCCAAGGCAATGCACTATCCGATCGTGATCGGTGATCTGCTCGAACCACTTCCACGACGGCGCATGGATCACGTCCACGCCGATCTCAGGACCGATCATCGGGTCGACCGGCTCACCATCTCCGACGACGACCGACACCTTCCACGACTCGACGAGGTGCGGCAACAGCTGCGCTGTGTAGCGCGCAATACCCGACCACGCGGGTGGCAACGGACTGACGACGACCAGCGATGGCTTCCGCATCGGTCAGCGAACCGCCGCGCGGTACGCGGCCAGCGCCGCCCCGGTCGAGTCGGACCACGTGTAGCGACTCGCATCCTTCACGGCCCGAACGCGCAGCTCGGTCAGGAAGGTCTCGTTCGTCAACGTGAACTCGATCCGTTCTCGAATCGCTGCGGTGCTCGTCGGATCGAACCGCGCGTCGATCGTCGTCACGATCTCACGCATCGGGCCAACATCGCTGACGAGCGTCGCAGCGCCGCACGCCATCGCCTCGATGATCGGCAGTCCGAGCCCTTCGTACAACGACGGGTAGACCATCAGGGCACACGCTTGATACAGCGCGACCATGACGTCGTCGGTGACGAATGGAAGGACGATCACACGGTCCGCGATGCCGAGGTTTCGTGCGTGTGTACGAAGGCCGTCGAGATGCCGTTCGTCCGCCTGCGAACAGGTCACGACGAGCTGATGCTCGTGACGAAGCGCATCGGACAATGCTGCATATGCGTCCATCAGCGGCAGCACGTTCTTGCGAGGATCGACGTTCCCGATCGTGAGCAGAAAGTCCCGCCGCACGCCCAGCGAGACGACGCCCGACAGCGCCGATAATCGACCGTCCGGGTGCGGGGTGAACCGGGCGGCGATTCCGCCGCTGGCGACGAACGTACGCGTCGGGTCGAGACGCAACAGCCGAACGGCGTCGTCGATGGTTGCCTGCGAGATGCCGATCGTCGCGCCGGCTTGCCGGTACAACTCGTACCGCACCTGCAACAGACGCTTCAACGCGCCCTGGAAGTAGTCCTCCGGGAACAGCAGCGGGATCATGTCGTACAGCGTTGCCACCAACCCGACCTTGGGATCGCGCGCCCACTTCGGCCACACGCGGGCGAGCGGCAGATCTTCCAGCGGTGACAGGGCATGGAAGACGTAGCCACCGTCGTCGAGTGCGGGCGGCGGCTGCGACGTCGTCAGGACGGGAACGCCCTGCGCCGCAAGTCGGGCGACGACCGCCGGCGGCGCGAGCTGCTCGTCGATGCTGACGGCGGCGATGGTCTGCGGACTGAGATCCGCGAGCGCCATCGTGTATTCGGTGCACCATCGACCGATCCCGCGAAGCGCATTCGCCGGCATCTGGACGCCCTGCATTCCGAGGACGACACGGGGCTCATGCACGCTTGTCGGCCACCAAGTTTTCCTCGAGGCGCCCGACGGCAGCGGTGATCGACAGCATCTCGGATCGGATCTCGCGAAGCGAGCGATTGAGGTACACCATCGCCTCGGCGTGCGCCGTCGCCAACGAGTCGAACTCATGACGAATGTCGACGCCGCCGGATCGGCGATTGAGGTCGTGCAGCACACTGGCGTTCGCCTGAACGAGGCCGGCGAGCACCTGCACGTCGCGCTGCAATGCGTGAAAGTCGCCGACAGCGACACCGGACCTGGCGATGACACTCTTGACGCGGCGCTTGATCGACATCGCCAAAATCTACCTACCTTCCTGCATCGGGCCGAGTGGCTGCGGCGGCGGCTTCGGCAACGATGATGCAGTGCGCGTAGGGGAAGGGGTTGAGGTCGTACCGCACAGTGACCGAGGGCGAGTCGAACGTCTGACTGATCAACTGCACGTATCCGGCCTCGACGCGAATGTGGCGGCCGCGATCGAATCGCATGATCGTCCGCGACACGTACGACTGGTTCGGGTGATTGACCGGGTCGAACGTGACGAACCGACCAGTCGGACTGAGCACGGCACCGACGTCCGCGATCAAACGCTTCGCCGTCACGTCGTCGAGATGGTGAAGGACGCCGACGGCGACCACAACGTCGAACGGCTCGTACCCGAGCGTGCCGAGCTCGTCGACGTTCGCCTCGATCACGTCGAGCCCCCGAGCCTTCGCGCTCGCGATGTACTTCGGGTTGTTGTCGAGGCCGACGTACGTCACGCCCGCAGGAAGCAATCCGGCGAGGTCGGCGTTCCCGCAGCCGATGTCCAGCACACGGCCACCGGGCTGCGGCTTCATGTACTCATCGACGACGACCTGCATGCTGCGATCCGCTTTGATCAGTCGACGAAAAGCGCCATATCCGCCAGAAGTTCCAAGTATCCGGTCACGAATCACCGCAGGAGTATACCGACGCTCGTATTTTCAGGTTGCGGCCCGGTTAAGCCGTCCTGGCCGACGACCACAAGCGGACTCGTATACTCACGACCGTCGTCGCCCGAGGGGACACCGAGTACGCACAGGACCGCATGAACGAGCCACCTTCCGCCAAACCCGTGCCCGGTCTGCTGCATGGAGTGTCGGTCGTCGTTCCCGTGTACAACGGCGCTGCCTCGATCACCGAGCTCGCTGAACGCATGGCTCAGACGTTCTCGTCGGACGACGCGTGGGAACTGATCTTCGTCGTCGACGGGAGTCCCGACAACAGCTGGGCCGTGGTGGAGAGCCTGATCGCTCGCCTGCCACACGTTGTCGGCGTCGATCTCTTCAGGAACTTCGGTCAGCACAACGCGCTGCTCGCGGGTATTCGTGCAGCGCGGTACGACGTGGTCGTCACCATGGACGACGATCTCCAGCATCGTCCGGAGACCGTGCCGATGCTGCTCGAGAAGCTGCATCCCGACGTCGACCTCGTCTACGGCAACTCTCCGGTCGAGGAGCACGGCGGCTTTCGCAACCTCACGAGCCGTATGGCAAAGGCCGCGATGAGCGTGTCGATCGGCGGCAAGATGGCCCGCGACTCAGGCGCTCTGCGCGCGTTCCGGACGAAGCTGCGCGACGGCTTCGCCAACGTCAGCGATCCGTACGTCTCGATCGATGTGCTGCTGTCGTGGGTCACGACGAAGTACACCACCGCCGACACACCGATGGATCAGCGCGCCGTCGGGACGTCGAACTACACCGTCCGCAAGCTGTTCCGGCACGCGATCAACATGGTGACCGGGTACAGCACGAAGCCGCTGCGCCTCGTCACCTGGCTCGGCTTCTGCCTGGCCTTGTTCGGAGTCGGAACCTTGGCGTTCGTGCTGATTCGCTACGCAACGTCGGAGTCGTCGGTTCCAGGATTCGCATTTCTCGCTTCACTGATCTCGATCCTCGCCGGCGCACAGCTGTTCGGCCTCGGCGTGATCGGTGAGTACCTTGGGCGAATGCATTTTCGGTCGATGCAGCGGCCGCCGTACGTCATCCGCGAGACCGTGCGCTCAGAGGCCGCGGCCGAGGCAGCCCACGCGGGGCCGCGATGAGCGACATCCCGTTCAATCGGCCGTACGTCACCGGCGCCGAGACCGCGATGATGAACGATGCCGTCGCGCGGGGCCACCTTTCGGGTGACGGCTTCTACACGCGTCGGTCGTCGTCGCTGTTGGCCGACATCACCGGCGTTCCGAACGTCTTGCTGACGACGTCGTGCACGCATGCACTCGAGATGGCGGCGCTGCTGCTCGACCTCGGGCCCGGCGACGAGGTGATCATGCCCTCGTTCAACTTCGTGTCTGCGGCAAACGCTGTTGCGTTGCGCGGGGCACGCCCCGTCTTCGTCGACATTCGGCCGGACACGCACAACATCGACGAGAAGCTCATCGAAAACGCCATCACATCGCGCACGAAGGCGATCACGGTCGTCCACTACGCCGGCGTCGCGTGCGAGATGGACGAGATCCTCACGCTCGCCGCCCGACACGGCCTGCTGGTGATCGAGGACAACGCCCACGGGCTCGGAGCGACGTACCGCGATCGCAACCTCGGCTCGATGGGAGCGCTCGCGACGCTGTCGTTCCACGAGACCAAGAACATCCACTGTGGCGAAGGCGGGGCACTGCTCGTGTCCGACCCTGGCTACTTGGAGCGTGCCGAGATCCTCCGCGAGAAGGGAACGAACCGCAGTCGGTTCTTCCGCGGGCAGGTCGACAAGTACTCATGGGTCGACATCGGCTCGAGCTACCTTCCCTCCGATCTCCTTGCCGCGTTCTTGACCGCGCAGTTGGAGAGCTTCGAACAGATCCAACAGGAACGAATGAAGATCTGGTCGACGTACTCGTCGGTGCTCGGCGCCTGGGCCGACGAGCACGGTTTCACGCTGCCGAACCCGCCGCCGCACACGAAGCACCCAGCGCACCTGTTCTGGATGCTGGCCCCCGACCTGCCGTGCCGCCACCGC
>DASWRR010000470.1:0-5190 GCA_036403055.1 Ilumatobacteraceae bacterium
ATCCCGATCGGATCGTTCACCAGCACGACACTGCTCGACCTCTTCGGCGGGCGGCGAACGAGTTCGGCGGCGAACTTCCTCGCGGGAGTCGGCGTCGCCGCGACGCTGCCCACTGCCGCCGCCGGGTTGGCCGACTGGGCGGACACGTACGGGCCGCCGCGGCGCATCGGGATCGTGCACGCCGCGGCGAACGTCATCGGCGTCAGTTTCTATGTCGCCTCGATGTCGGCGCGTCGACGCGGAAAGCGAATGTCGGCCACCACTTTGGGTCTCATGGGAATGGGAACGATGTCGGTCGGCGGCTACCTCGGTGGTCACCTGTCGTTCGTCCGAGGGGTCGGCGTCAATCGGACGTTCGAGGAAGAACCCGCCGTGGAATGGAAGATCGTCGCGACCAACGACGAACTCGGCGAACGGGCCCCGATGGTCGCCGACAACGAGGGGCTGCCGACCCTGTTGTATCGATCGGCGGGAAAGCCGTACGCCCTCAGCAACCGGTGCACGCACGCCGGCGGCCCGTTGAACGAGGGCGAGTTCTACGAATCGGCGAGCGCGGGCCCGTGCGTCAAATGTCCGTGGCATCAAAGCGTCTTCCGTCTCGAGGACGGGTCGATCGTTCACGGCCCGGCATCGGTGCCCGAACCGGCCTACGACGTACAAGTGACCGGCGACAAGATCGCGGTTCGACCGCAATGAACGACAGCACCAAGGAGCGAAGCCAGATGACCTTTCTTCAGATCTACCTACGCGATCACGAGGCCGCGGCACTCGGCGGTCTCGAGCTCTTCCGACGCTCGTGCAAGGCGAACCGCAACACGGCGTACGGGTCGGAGCTCGAGCGCCTGACGAACGAGGTTCGTTCGGACCTCGAGGAGCTTCGCAGCCTCTGCCGCAAGTTCGAGGTCAAGTTCAGCAACGTCGAACGAGCGCTGAGCCTGACGGGAGTGACCGTCGGCCGGCTGAAGCCGAACGGCCGGGTGTTCACGTATTCGCCATTGAGCCGCGTCCTCGAGCTCGAAGGGCTCTCCGGCGGCGTGATCGCGAAGCTGCGGATGTGGGAGTCGTTGCGGGTTCTCGCGCCGGTCGAGCCGCGACTGAACGGTGCCGACCTCACTCGCCTTGCCGCCGGCGCGCAGGCTCAGTTGGACGCCTTGAGACGTCTCCACGACATGGCCGCCCAAGAGGCGTTCATCGACGCATCACACGACGCAGGCGCTGAGCAGCGAGCCCGGACGACCAACGTCAGTCAGACGTCGTCCGAGAGCTGAGGACGATCCGTACCGCAGCGACTGCTATTGCTGCGGCGGTGACCGGCGCCCTTCCACCACGCGTTGCATCCCGATTGTTGGCAACGAAGTCCGCGGCCGCGACCACCGCATCATGCAAGGTCGAGTCGTTGGTCGTCGGGTAGCTGAACTGCCAGCGCTTCACTCGCGCCGCGATCTCGACCTTGTCCGCGTCGGGCTCGATCCCGCACGCCGCAAAGATTCGGCAGTCATACGTTCTGCACGTGCGCGGGCGATGCTCGTAGATCGAGCAGCGACCCTCGATCAACATCGGGCAGTGCCCCCGGTCGTCGTAGCCCATCACCACGTGCCCCTTCGGGAGTTGCGGAGCAGGGAACAGCAACGCTGCCGGAACGTGGGCGAGCGTGTCGGTCTCGTCGGGCGCGATGTGGATGAACTGTGCGGCTGTGCAGCACGCCGTGCAACCGTCGCATGCCACGTCGGCGGCTCGTTCGCCGGCGATCGCCGCGCCCATCTGCTCGATCCACACCGAGAAGTCGCCGGCGGCAAGGTCCGCCGTGTCGCTCACGTCGCGCGCGTCGCTCATGTCGGTCACGCACACCGCCGGAAAGTTTTCTGCGGACGATGTCGAAATCGGTCGACGTGCATCGACCTTGGAGTGAGCGACGCAGCACGGCGCCGCCGAATCAGAAAGGATGATCCAATGCGATTCATGCTCTTGCAAAACTACGGCGAGGTCGAATCAGGATGCGCGCCGATGTGGCAATGGACACCGGCCGACATCAAGGCACACATCGACTTCCAGCACGCGCTGAACCAGGAACTGACCCAACTCGGGGAACTCGTCGACGCCCAGGGCCTCGCCGGCCCTGAGCACGCGAAGTTCGTCGTCTCCGATGGCACGACTGCTCCGGTCGTCACCGACGGCCCCTTTCCTGAGACCAAGGAGCTCCTCGCCGGCTACCGGCTGATCGACGTCGACTCCGTCGAGCGCGCCATCGAGATCGCAGCGAAGGCGTCCGCCGCGCCAGGTCCGAACGGCATTGCGATTCGCCAGCCGATCGAGGTGCGTCAGGTGATGAGCGCGCCGGACCCAGAGGTGTGAGCACTTCGGCCGTGGACGAGGGCCTGCTGCGTCAGCTGACGCCGCGGGCCCTCGCCGCGGTGGCGCGCCGCTACGGCGACTTCGCGAGCGCGGAAGACGCGGTGCAAGACGCACTCGTCGCTGCCGCCGCGACCTGGACCGCCGATGGCACACCGGACAACCCCCTTGGCTGGCTGATTCGTGTCGCGTCGCGCCGGATGATCGAGCAGTACCGCCGCGACGATGCCCGTCGGCGTCGAGAAGACCTTGCCGCGTCGTGGTCCATCACCGCGCCGGAGCCGCCGGAACCGGCGAACAGTGGCGACGACACGTTGACGTTGATGTTCATGTGCTGCCATCCAGCGCTGACGCCGGCGTCGGCGATCCCGCTGACGTTGCGAGCCGTCGCTGGCCTCACGACGCGCGAGATCGCCGCCGCCTTCCTCGTCCCCGAGTCGACGATGGCGCAGCGCATCAGTCGGGCCAAGACGAGGATCAGAGAGAGCGGCGAGGAGTTCGCGTTGCCACCGCAGGACGCTCGCACCGACCGGTTCCGCTCGGTGATGCACGTCTTGTACCTGTTGTTCAACGAGGGCTATGCGAGCAGCAGCGGTTCCGACCTGGCGCGAACCGATCTGTCGCAGGAAGCGATACGGCTGACCCGAGTCGTCCACGAGTCGGTGCCCCATGACCCCGAGCTCACCGGTTTGTTGGCGCTGATGCTGCTGACCGATGCTCGCCGCAGCGCGAGAACCGGGCCCGACGGCGAGCTCATCCCGTTGGCCGAGCAGGACAGGTCTCGGTGGGACCGGGAACTGATCGCCGAGGGTGTTGGCCTCATCACGGGAGCGCTCCGCCAAGGTCGTGCCGGCGAGTACCGGTTGCAGGCGGCCGTCGCCGCGGTTCACGATCAATCATCGAGGCACGAGGACACGAACTGGTCCGAGATCGTTGCCTTGTACCGCGCCCTCGAACGGATGACCGGCAATCCGATGGTGACGCTGAACCGCGGCGTCGCCGAGGCCATGGTCGATGGCCCGTCGGCCGGGCTGGCGCTGCTCGAAGGACTCGAGGACCGTCTCGACGATCATCATCGGCTGCACTCGGTGCGCGCTCATCTCCTCGAGATGTCGGGCGACAACGCTGCCGCGATCGCGGAGTTCAACGCCGCGGCTCAGGGCACAGCGAACCTGCGCGAGCAGCAGTACCTCACGACGCAAGCCGCACGGCTCGCCGCGACAACACAAGGTTGACGCACTCAGTTCTCCTCGTCGATCGCGCCTGCCGGACGGGATGCGGACCTTGCCAGAACCGGCGAGTCGGCCGCTGGGGCGATCGGGGCAGGAGGCGGCCGTGTCGCGAGCCAGCACCCAGCGATGACCAAGACGAAGCCGACGACGATCCCGAAGGTGAACGGCTCGTCCAGGAACACCGTCCCCAACGTGATGGCGACGACCGGGTTCGCGAATGTGATGAGCCCGGCCCGCGCCGGACCGACGCTGTCGATCAGCGCGAAGAAGACGACGAAGGCCAAGCCCGTGCAGACGAACGCCAGACCGAGGACAGCGAGAACGGCGTTGATGCGCGGCGTGTGCGTCGGCAAGGCCGTCGTGGCAATCGGTGCGTAGATGACGGTGACGATGCTGAGCGACACGGCGATGACACCGAGCGACGGGACGTCGGCGAGCCGCCGGTCCGCGATGAACGGGGCCGTTGCGTAGCAGACGACGACGATCAGCACTTCGATCACGCTCCACCACGGCGGCGCGTGATCGCTGGTGAGATCGCGTCCGACGAGCAGTGCAACTCCACCGAGACCGAGTGCGATCCCGACGATGCGAACGAGACGGAGGGCGCTGCGATCACCGAGCGCGAACGCTGCGATCGTGCCCACGATCGGCACCGAGGCGATGATCAGTGCGGTCAACCCCGACGCGAGATGCTCCTCCGCGGTCGTCAGGAGGATCCACGGCAGCGCCATCTCGATCAGCGCGAACGCCAGCACGGGCCGCCACCGCCGCAGTGCAGGGCGGATCGCCCCGGCTCGTGTGGCCAGCGTCAGCAGCACCGCTGCCGCCAGCGAGGTACGCCCGAACACGACCACGGGCGGCTCGAACTCCTTCACGGCGACCCGGATCAGGAAGTACGGGACGCCCCAGATGAATGCCATCGCGGTGAAGAGCAGCCACCCGCGTTTCGTCACGGGGTAGATCCTCGGGCACGGCGACCTCGCGATGCAATCCCAATTCCTCCGTCCGAGTGTTTGCGTCCATATGGGTGGACGCAAACACTCGGATGAGGTTGGTTCAGGCGGTGATGAGTGCGCCGTCGATGCCCGCGAGCGGGTTGTCCCCGGGGAAGAAGCCACGCTCCTTCGGGAACACGTCGAGCGGCGACTGGGCGAGCGCTGCCATTCGCAGCACGGCCGCGTGGCGTGCCTCGACGCCGCCGATCGTCATGATCGTCGACCGCAGCGCCGGCGTCGAGAGCGCTCCACCGGCGAAGACGTAGGTCTGTGCCGCAGCCTCTTCCAACGCGAGGGCCAGCATCACTGCGTCTGCCTCGGTCTTCGCCGCATCGATCGCCGGCTTCACCAGTGCGTTGTAGACGGCCTGGTTCATCTGCGTGATCGGTTTGGCGCCTGCACCCGTCAGCACGCCGTTGAGCGCGTCGAGGTGCATCTGGTGATGGCCGGCGAACATCGTTGCCGCGGCGAGCACGGCCGGAGTCGTGATGAGTCCGGCAGCGGTGCTGTAGGTGTCGACGGCGAGCTTCTCGAGCGAGGCGGCGGTCCGAGCGAGTGTCAGATCCATTGCTCCCGAATCGGTCGCACCGGTCGTGGTCGCGGGCTGGGTGGCC
>DASWRR010000471.1:0-6048 GCA_036403055.1 Ilumatobacteraceae bacterium
CCGAGGATCTCGGTGCGGAAGTCTTCGCGTCGATCACTCCATCGAATGCCGCCTCTGGCGATCCGTCCGTTGCGGAGATGAACGCCCTCGACCCGTGGCGAGCACACCCAGATCTCGAACATCGGTCGCGGCAGCGGCAGATCAGGAACCTTCGACGTGTCGAACTTGAACGCGAGAACGGGCCGGTTGCCACCGCCATCCGCAGGGCGAAACGCGTTGGTCCGAACCGTCGCGTCGATCAACGCGAGGAGCGAACGCAGCGTTCTGTCGTCGTCGAGACTGGGCACCGCATCGAGGGCCTCGGCGATCTGGGTTCGCAGATCGGATTCCGATTCTGAACCGTCCGGTGGCCCTGCCGGGTCGAACCGGGCGACGAACAACGATGCGAGCAGCCGGCTGATCGGAGCATGGCGGGCGACGGTTGCCTCGATGTACTGCTGGCTGAACGGGAAGCCGATCTGGCGGAGGTACCGCGAGTAGGCCCGCAGCACCTCGACCTGACGAGCGGTCAAACCGGCCAGCAGGACGAGCCGGTTGAGGCCGTCCAGCTCGACAAGACCGCGGAACTCGGCGAGGAACGACCGCTGGACCTCGGCGCGCACGGCCGGTGTCAGGTCGACATCCGGCGAAACGGCGACACCAACGTCGTGCAACCACACGGTGACACCATCCACCGCGAACGCAAACGCACGCTCGTCGAGCGCCCGCAGGCCCAGGTGATCGAGCAACGGCAACATGTCCGCCAATGGGATCGACTCGCCGCGCCGGTAGATGCGGAACCGCCACGTCCCGTCCGAACGCTGCAGGAGATCCGTCGTCGCGTCCGCAGTGCCCGTCGCGAGCGCATCGATGTTGACGAAGTCGAGCGCTGCGACCGACGGATCGTTGAGCTCGTCGTACCCGGCCGGCATCGCCGGTTCCAGCCGGGTGACCAGGTCGGCACGCGCGCCGAGCGACGCTCGAACCTCGTCGAGCCAATCATCGGCGATGTTGATGGTGGTCATGGTTCTCCCGGCAACGCTGACGGCAGCTTCCCTGCTCAGCGACACTAGTCGGTAACGTTTGGGGAATGAGTCGCCTTGCATTCCGTCGGCGCGCCGAATCGCACCCTGGTCACCGATCCGTTGCCGGCGGCCTTGCCCGCGCCGCAGTCTTCGGCGTCAGCGACGGCCTGGTCTCGAACGTCTCCTTGGTGATCGGGTTCGCCGGCGCAGGGGTCAACTCGAGCGTTGTCCGCCTCGCCGGACTTGCCGGCGCGATTGCGGGTGCGACCAGCATGGCGGCCGGCGAGTGGGTCAGCATCTCCGCACAGAACGAGCTGGTGTTCCGCGAGCTCGACGTCGAGCGTCGGGAGCTGAAGCACAACACCGCGTCGGAGACGGCAGAGCTCGCTGCGATGTACGAGGGCCACGGGATGACGCGACGCATCGCGCTCGACGCGGCGAACGACGTGATGCGCGTTCCGGAGGCGGCACTCGCGGTGCACGTCCGCGAGGAGCTCGGCGTCGATCCGGACGAGCTCGGTTCGCCGTGGAGCGCTGCAGGACTTTCACTCGTGTGCTTCCTCGTCGGGGCGCTGCTGCCCGTCATCCCGTGGTTCGCGGGCAGGGGCAACGGTGCGAAGCTGGCGTCGATCCTGATCGGCGTCGCTGCCGCCGCGGTCGTCGGTTTGTTGATCGGCAAGTTCGCCGAACGCCGCCTGGCGTGGAGCGCGGGTCGGCAAGTGCTGATCCTGCTCGTTGCGTGCGGTGCGACGTACCTCGTCGGCAAAGCGCTCGGTGTCAGCGTCAGTTGACCCCGCCGATGTCAGAGGTTGTTGGTCCGCTGGCGAACCGGCTCGATCTGCAGGATCACGCGCTCGCTGACGATCGTGCCCTGATAATCGCCTGACGTGTACTTCTGCGACAGCGCGTCGATGTGGGCGCGAGCAGCGTCGCCGCGGACCTCGCCGGCCACCGTGCCGCGAACCTCCGCGTAGGCGTAGGGGTTTTCGGTGCTCCAGATCGCGACGGTGACCGCCGGGTTGGCTTTCATGGACGTGTACTTCACCCGGTCGACCTCGGTGTTGATCAGCACGTGGTCGTCGTCGGCGTCGACCCACATCACGTGTGTGGCGATCGCACCGCTGGGGAGATGAAACGAAATCGAACCGAAGTTCCTGCCGCGCGCGAGGTCGCGAATCACTGGATCAAGCATCGGGTCACGATACGTGATTCGATGGTGAAATGCGTCAATTGAACGTGCTCGGTGACGAGCTGCAGCCCTGCTCGCTCGATCCACTGACCGGTTATTACCGAACCGGCTGCTGCGAGAACCGCGGCGACGATCCCGGCCTGCACGTGGTCTGCGTCGTGGCCACCGCCGAGTTCCTGACGTTCTCCAAAGCGGTCGGCAACGACCTGTCGACGCCCATGCCGCAGTACGGCTTCAATGGGTTGAGCGAGGGAGACCAGTGGTGTCTGTGCGCGGCACGATGGCAGGAGGCGTTCGAAGCCGGTGCTGCCCCGAAGGTCCGCTTGGCATCGACGCATCTGTCGGCGCTGGAGTACTCGAGTCTTGCGGACCTCCGGGCCCACGCCGTCGACGGCTGACGAGCGGTCAGCAATCGGCGAGCGCCCACTCGCGATCGCGTCGGATGAGCTCACCCTCGTGCGTGATCGCAAGGGCGCGATAGCCGTCGAACCGCGTGACCCAGTCGACGCCGTCGGTCCCCATGACGAAGGCCGCCGTCGCAAACGCGTCGGCCCACGTCAGGTTCGGACCGACAACGGTCATCGATGCAAGCGAGTCGGCCGGGTGATCCGTTCGGCCGTCCCACAGATGGCGACCGCGTGCCGCCGTTCCCGATGTCGCCACTGCCTGACCGTGCACTTCGACCATCGCTCGGATGGAACGAACGTCGTCGCTGTTCGGGTCGGCGATCCCCACTCGCCACGGCGAGCCATCACCGGCGGTGCCCCGGGTCTGCACGTCACCGCCGACCGACAGGTACCAACGCCCGAGGCCGGCTCGATCGAGGTTCTTCGCGGCGAGCTCGGTCGCCCATCCCTTCACGAACCCGGCGGGATCCACCAGCGTGTCCCCCGGTCGTCGGGCGCGGAACGCGCCGTCACTGACGTGTTCGAGCCATGTGCATGCGTCGAGGACCTCGATCACCTCAGGCCGCGCGTCGAGGACGTGCAACTCGCCGCTGTTGATCCGACTGATGTCGCTCGTCGGCCGGAACGTCGAGAAGATGTCCTCCAGCCGATCGAGCTCGGACCACGTTGCGTCGATGGCCGCGTCGACCATCGCGATCTCCGCTGCGTCGTGCACGTGGACGCTTGCCATCGTGCCCATGACGGGATGCGTACGGACGATGGGCCGCGACGCCGTCGGCGATCTCATCAGCCGACCGAGTCGAGGATCGACTGCAACGAGCGCTCGTAGCCGCGAGTCGTCACCGTGGCCCCGCTGACACCGTTGATGTTTGCGCTCTGCGCCTTCATCACCTGGGCGTGCAGGATCGGCAGCGCGTTCTGATTGATCTGCACGGATCGGCGGTGGTCGTTCGGCGATTGGATCGCGTCGACGTCGCAGATCTGGCCGCTGGAGGAAACGACGGCCTCCACTTGCACGGGACCCCACCTCGTGTCGACGATCGGTCCATCGATCGTCTGGCCTTGGCACGCGCCCGCCGCGGCTGTTGATGGCGGCGTCGTTGCGACTGGCGTCGGGGGGTTCGCCGGGACGAGTGGCACAACGGTCGGGCTTGTCTGACCGGCCGGCTGAACGGCGACGGCCGGAACCGTCGACGAGACCGCGGGAGGTTGAACGGTGCCCGCCGCGCTCGCCTGATCGCCGGCGACGACCGACGTGTCGCCGGCGAGGTTGCGTGCGGATCCGCTCGACGGTTGGTCGAGCAGCGCAACGAGACCCGATGCGGCGGTCGTCATCGCGACGGCCGGCCATAGCCGCCGGCCGAGTGATGCGGATGGTCGCTGCGTCACGGCGTCACCACCACGGCTGCTCGAAGTGGATGTCGTCAGTTGCGACGCCGGCCTCGCGAAGCCCGGCACGCCCTGCCCACAGCAGACGCTCGGGCCCGCACAGCAAGGCGACGCGCTCCCCGAGGTCGGGGATCGCCTTGCGCAACACCTTTCCGGAGAGCGGATCCTTCGTCGCCAACGTCGCGGTCGGTCCGACGAGCGTCATCAGCTCGCCGCCGAGTTCGCGCGCCATGCCGCGCAGTTCGTTCGCGTAGACAAGGTCGTCGTGACGACTCGCTCGGTACAGGATGATCGGCTGGTGACGACGGTCGAGCCGTTCGAGCATTGCCTTCACCGGCGCAACGCCGATGCCGCCGACGATGAACAGCACCTTGCGATCGCTGATCGTTCGTGGAGTGAACGCACCGAACGGTCCTTCGACGGCAACACGCGTTCCACGCGGCAACTTCCCGATCGATGTGCTGGCATCGCCCAACGACTTCACCGAGATCTTCAGACCGTCCGTCGTCGGCGCGGCCGAGAGCGAGAACGGGTGCGCCTGCCACCACAATCCTTTGGCGAGCGGCCGGACGATCACGAACTGGCCGGCATCACCGACCATCTTGTGCAGCCGTCCGCCCGCGAGGCGGATCTCGGTCGTGTTGTCGTTGAGCCGGCGTGTTGCGGCGATGTGCATCGGGTGCACCGTCGCCGCGATGAGCCGGCCCCAGCGCCCGCGGATCAACATCACACCGACGCCGACGTGGAGCGCAATCCACATCCAGCGCGAGAACGCGTCGTCGGCGAACAGCTCGCCCCACACGATCTCGTGCGAGAACGAGATCGCGAAGCCCACGTAGGCAACGAGATGGATGAAGTACCACGTTTCGTAGGCCATCTGTCGGCGAATGCTGCGCAGCGACGAGATGGTGACCGCCCCGATGATCAGCGAGCCGACGAACGCGAGTGCCATGTAGGAATCGCGACCGGTGAGGTCGATGATGGCTGCACCGAACCCGCCGTCAAGACCCCACGAAAACACTCCGGTGACAACGTGCACGCCGACGAGGACCGCCATCGTCTCGCCGAGTATGCGATGCCAGATGAAGACGCGATCGAGTCCGTATCGATGCTCGATCGCCACCGGACGGCCGGCCAACGCGAGACCCGCCAGCCCGGCGAACGAGGCCGCGATTCCCGTCAGTTGCGTCAGGCTGGTCGACAGCGGGATCGCGCCCTTGGTGAGGTTTCCGAATCCGCCGTGTCGCAACCAGACCGTCAGGACGACGCCGAACGCGCCCGAAAAGAACGACAACAGGTGGTTGTCGCTGAAGATCGTGTACGGCCGCCGCTGCAGCGGTTGGCCGCCGGACGGCGCGGTGCGTGGGTGAGCACGGTCGCGGAGGTCGGCAGGCATGCCCCATACTCTCCCGCATCACCGCCAGATCTGCACGAGATGGCAGTAAGAGTTCTGTAAGAAGGCACTTTTTCGGCAATCAGCCGATCAGAAGGTCCCGCTCACGGTGGACGTGCCCTTCGATGTCGTCGTCGTGACCGACCAGGTGTCACCCGTCGTCACCCGCGGCGTACCGGTGCCATCCCACTGCGCCGCGAGTACCCACGTCCCCGGCGTGCGGATCGTGACTCCGTGCCCGAGCGTGAACCCGTACGTGACGAGGCCGACGCAACTCTGGTTGGATTCGGTCATCTCGCTCTTCGGCAGGTCGGTGTACTGGCCGTGATACGTGACGCCCGGCGTCTGCGCGATGGAGAACGACGCGCTCATTGCGGTGATGACGTCGGACGGGTTCGTGAGCGTCACGTTCAACTCGCCGAAGAACGGTTGGTTGGTCTTGACGCTGGGCACTGCTGTGACCCCGTTGGCCACCGTGGCGACTGATGCGAATTGCGTCGTGAGGGCCGCCCTCGCAGTACCCGTCTTCTCGTTGTA
The DNA here is from genome assembly GCA_036403055.1 of Ilumatobacteraceae bacterium. Taxonomy (GTDB): domain Bacteria; phylum Actinomycetota; class Acidimicrobiia; order Acidimicrobiales; family Ilumatobacteraceae; genus JAENVT01. The sequence goes on from DASWRR010000471.1 coordinate 5,920, forward strand.
CTCGACCCGCAACGTGTGTACGCCGGTGAGGAACTGCGTGTAGACGCTGGCCCGCGCCGCAGTCCAACTGTCGATCACTGCGACGTTGTCGATGAACATCCTGGCACCGTCGTCGGTGTCGAGTGTGAA
>DASWRR010000472.1:0-2833 GCA_036403055.1 Ilumatobacteraceae bacterium
TGGGCGCGCTGCTGCTCACGTCGATCTTGTCGAAGGACCTCTTCGTCGTGCAGTCCGTCACCGCGATCGTCGTCGCCGTGGTCTGCGTGGCGAACCTCGCGATCGACCTGTTGTACGCGGTGATCGACCCGCGCATCCGCCACGCCCGGGCGCTGACATGAGGAATCGTCGATGACTGCCACCACTCTTACACCGATCGTTCCCGCTCCAGTCGACGCTCCCCCGCGGGCGAACGTCCGCAAGAAGGTTCCACAGCTCGGTTGGATGTTCGGCGTTGTCTGGCTCACCGTGCTGACCGTCTGCGCGTTCGGCGCCAACTTCCTGCCGTTCATCCGGGTGTACGACGCCAAGGTCCTCGTCAACGGTCGAGCGAAGAAGTACGGGATCGGCCCTGGATGGACGGCGTGGTTCGGTACCGACAACTCGAGCCACGACGTGTTCGCGAGGTGCATCTACGGAGCACGCCAGACCTTGATCATCGGAATCGGCGCGACGGTCATCGGCCTCACCGTCGGCGGACTCCTCGGTGTCCTCGCCGGGTACTACCGCGGCTGGGCCGATCGTGTCGTCTCCATCCTCGTCGACTGCCTGCTCGCGCTGCCGCCGCTGTTGCTGGCATTGCTGTTGATCCAACGCTCCGACCAGATCAAGGAGTCGATCACCGCGATCGCGTGGCTGACGAGAGCAGAGGAGATCATGATCACGCTCGGCATCTTGTCGATCGCGCCGTTCGCCCGAATCGTTCGGGCCCAGACGCTCGCGTTGCGAGAACGCGACTTCGTCCTCGCGGCGCGCAGTGTCGGCGCGAAGAGCAAACGCGTCATCTGGCGCGAGATCATGCCGAACCTCGTTCCAGCGATGGTCACCGTCGCGGTCACCGGGCTCGGCATCCTGATCGCCGCGGAAGGCACCTTGGCGTTCCTCGGGCTCGGTGTCGAACGGCCACAGACCTGGGGCAAGATGATCGACGCGTCGCGCGACGACCTCAACAAGGCCTGGTGGGCGGCAATCTTCCCGTGCCTGTTCCTGTTCCTCACTGTGCTCAGCTTCAACTTCATCGGCGACCGATTGGCACGCAAGTTCGACATCCGTGAAGCTGCCGTATGAGCATCAGGATCCAGGCGACCACACGCGAGACCGACGGACCGCTGCTCCAACTCGAAGACGTGCGCACCCACTTCCAGACGCCGCGCGGCGTCGTTCGCGCGGTCGACGGTGTGTCACTGACGCTCGAACGAGGAAGGGCGTTGGGGATCGTCGGCGAGAGCGGCTCGGGCAAGACCATCCTGTCGCGTTCGATCATGGGCCTGCTGCCGCCACGCGGCACCATCCGCCAGGGCAGCATCCGGTTCGAAGGTCGCGAGATCGGTGGCCTCTCACGTCGGGCGATGCGCGACGTGTGGGGCAAAGAGATGGCGATGATCTTCCAGGACCCGATGACATCGCTGAACCCGTTGATGAAGATCGGCGCGCAGATCGCTGAGCCACTGCGCCAGCACCTCGACATGCCGAAGGCCGCGGCGTGGGCGACGGCCGAGAAGTTGATGCAGGACGTGCGCATCCCCGCACCGGGCCGTCGCTTGCAGCAGTACCCGCACGAGATGTCGGGCGGCATGCGCCAGCGCATCATGATCGCCATCGCGATGGCGTGCGGCCCGACGCTGTTGTTGGCAGATGAGCCGACCACGGCGCTCGACGTGACGGTGCAGGCGCAGATCCTCGACCTCCTCGGCGAGCAGCGCCGCGACCGCAACATGTCGCTGCTGCTCGTGACGCACGATCTCGGCGTCGTTGCCGGGCACACCGACGACATCGGTGTGATGTACGGCGGCAAGCTCGTCGAGATGGCACCGACCGCCGAGCTCTTCGCCAACATGAAGATGCCGTACACGGAAGCGCTGTTGCAGAGCATCCCGAAGTTGGCAGACCGCAGCCACACGCGACTCAACGTCATCGGCGGACGACCACCCGACCTCGTGAACCCACCGAAAGGGTGTCGGTTCGCGCCGCGGTGCCCGTATGCGCAGGAACGCTGCCGCGACGAGGAGCCGCCGTTGATCCCGACGCTCGAGGACCCGCGACACACGTACGCGTGCTGGTACCCCGTCGGCTCGCCCGTCTACGAGGAGATCAAGGAGCGTCGCCGCCGCGACGGCGAGGTCGCAGCCTGATGGCTGGAACCGGCAAGGCGCATCTACGCAACGAGGGCGACGTCCTGCTCCGGGTCGAGGATCTCGTCGTCGAGTTCCCGGTCGGGCGGACCGGTCTCATCGTCAACGCGGTCAGCGGCATCAGCCTCGACGTGCTGCGCGGCGAGACGCTCGGTGTCGTCGGCGAATCGGGGTGCGGCAAGAGCACCACTGGTCGAGCGATCATGCAACTACCACGACCGACCAGCGGGTCAGTGGTGTTCGAGGGCCGCCAGCTCACGGAGATGAGCGGCGACGACATGCGCAAGGCGCGCACGCGGATGCAGATGATCTTCCAGGATCCGATCTCGTCGCTGAACCCGCGTCGCAAGGTGCGCGACATCGTGATGGAGCCGCTGTCGATCTGGAAGCGCGGCAACGCGGCGGATCAACGAACGAAGGTCGACGCACTCCTCGAAGAGGTGGGCATCGACCCGTTGCGTGCGGCCGAGAGCCAGCCGCACCAGTTCTCCGGGGGCCAGTGCCAGCGAATCTCGATCGCCCGATCGTTGGTCCTCGACCCGACGTTGATCATCTGCGACGAGCCGGTCAGCGCGCTCGACGTCAGTGTGCAGGCACAGGTCCTGAACCTGCTCGAGGACCTCAAGTCCAAGTACGGGTTGACGTTGATCTTCATCGCCCAC
>DASWRR010000473.1:0-2546 GCA_036403055.1 Ilumatobacteraceae bacterium
GACCGTCGTGCGAACCTTGCTGACGTATCGATCGATCGTGTCGGCGACTTCGGCGGCCCAATTCGGATCGGTGAGAGGGTTACCAGGCATCGCGCCAGCCTACTGCCGTGTCGGCGCGCCGTAGGCCGTGAACAGTTGCTACGGAACCGTGTCGGGTGGCACTTGATCGAGCACGCGACAGTTGGCCGCGTCGATCGCCTCGAGCACCCCGGTCGAGGTGTTGCGCACTGCGAACGCGACGTTTCCCTTGTACACGATCGGGCCGAGCACATGTTGATCTGACGTGATGCACGACACCGCGCCGTACGCGCCCGGAGCAGGAGCGTTTCCCGCCGCCTGCGTGTTTGCACTCGGTGTTGTCCCTCCGACAGGACCGCGAGGTTCGACGCTCGCGGCGAACTCTGCAAGCGCTGTCGTGCTGTCGATCACGCGTGGCTCGGCGGCAGCGATCTGCGTTTGCGCTGCTGAGTCGGAGCCGGCGGCGGGCGCAGCAGTGCCGGCACCGGCGGCGGTTGCCCCTGCTACGTCCACAGCCGCCTTCAGTTGCGGGGTCGAGGCCTCGGACGCCGCGGCAGTCGGCGCGATCGTGGCGGCCGAGGACGACTTCGAGTCGCTGCCGTGGGACGAGTTGACCGCGGAGATCGCGACGAAGCCGACGACGAGCGCCGCAGCAACGCCGGTGACGACGCGATAGATACGTTCGCGACGCGACCGCATCGCGAGCACCTTGCCATCGCTCGCGGTTGCCGGCCGGCCCGCGGAGTTCATCACGTCGAAGTGGGCAAGTGCTGCGTCGATCGCGGCGTTCCGTGCGTTGTCGCTGACAGCTGGAACATCGCCGACAGCTGCGCGGACGCGGGCGAACGAGTCGATCACTCCTGACAAACCAGGCGTCGCCTCCACTGCGGCGCGCGCGCCTGCATCGACCTCGCCATCGAGGTAGGCGCTGGCCAACTCGGTGTTCGGGGGGAGTTCGTCGTTGCTCATGGTGCTCTACTTGGACGTTCTGGCTCGGCCGATTGGTTCCCGAGCGATTCGGCGAGCGCGGCGCGGCCCCTGGCGATGCGACTCTTCACCGTACCGATCGGAACATCGAGGACCGCCGCGATCTCGGCGTAATCGAGGTCGGCGACATCTCGCAGGACGACCGGTACCCGGTAGTCCTCGCTGAGAAGACGCAATGCCGCGTCGAGAGCGAGATGATCGCCGATCGACTCGACCGCGTCGGCGCTGTGGGGATCGGCGGCCTGGTTCTCGTGGTGGTCGGCTGCGTCGCTCGACACCGGCACGGCTCGCCGCTTCCGCCGGCGGAGCTCATCGAGGCTCGCGTTGGTCGCGATCCGGTACGCCCACGTCCCGAACGACGACCGGCCGTCGAACCGTGCGAGGTTGCGCACGATCGCGATCATCGCCTCCTGCGCCGCGTCCGCCGCGTCGGCGTCGTGACCGGTGATTCGGCGGCACACCGCGTGGACGCGGTCGTAGTGTCGTCGGAGCAGCTGGTCGAGTGCCCCACGGTCTCCCCCCTGGGCTGCAGTCACCAACTCGTGTTCGGCGAGCTGTGTTGCGATGGCGGCGAGACTAGTGCTGTGGCGAACTCACGCGGCGGCGAACGTCATCTCCGAGATGTCACCTCTGTACGGGTTCTTCGTGCATTCCGGAGTCCGCGCCAACTGCTTGAACATCACGAGCACGAACCGGGTCGGCTTGTTGATCGACACGGTGACTGCTTCGGGATCAGCGCCGACCGCTCGTTTGAGCGGCGATCCCCAATCGGCGATCTTCGCCGGGATCGCGCCATCACCGGCCGTCAGGATCTGTATCTGGTACGGGGCGCTGGCGATGTCGACGGTGAACGTCCCGATCGCAGGAGTGCCGAGGTCGGCAACGAGCCCGACGCCACCTTTGCCGCCGAGCGTCCGCGACCCGTAGCACAACGTTGACCAGACCGTCGCAGGGTTGCCATCGATCGATCGTGCGACGAGCGCGTCGTTCTCCTCGCCGTCGGTCCCGTCGGGATCGTATGTCGTCACCTTCTTGATCGTCGCTGCAGCGACCGGCGGTGCAAGTGTCGTCGAGGCAGGGACGACCGTCGGCGGGGCGTCGAAGCTGCCGCTCGGTGTGTCGTCCTTCAACGTTGCCCACAGCGCAACGCCGAGGACGAGCGCGGCCACGAGAAGGCCGCCAACGAGGACGAGCGACGGCCCGCGGCGCTGTTCGAACGTTCGATTCGGCTGCTGGCGCGGACGCGTCGTGCTGGTGGGCGTGCGATCGGCACGATGCGCCGGCCCCACGGCGCGGCCGCTGCGCGGCACTGGTCGGTACCCGCCGACGGAGTCCGGATCGACGCCGGCCACGACCGGGTTCTGGCCGGTGGGCCGCCGTGCAGGTGCGCCGTCGGCAGGCGTTGCGGATGAGGTCGGATCATCGACGTGAGTGGCGATGCGGGTCAACGCGGCGCGCAGCTCGGCACCGGTTGCGAAACGGTCCATCGGCCGGCGAGCGAGGAGTCGGTGGATGAGCTCCGCCAGGCCGTACGGCAACGT
>DASWRR010000474.1:0-3362 GCA_036403055.1 Ilumatobacteraceae bacterium
ATCGGCCACAATGGGCGGGTGCTGTCCCTCGAGTCCATGCTCGCCGATCTCGAGTTCCTCGTGTCGATCGAATCGCCGTCGCACGACGTGCCGGCGTTGACGCGCTCAGCCGGGGCCGTCCGCGACGTGATCGAGCGCCGGCTCGGTCGCCACGCCGAGCTCGTCGAGAGCGAAGCCGGACCACATGTGCACACACGATTCGGCCAGTCGTCGAAGGTCCTCATCGTCGGCCACCACGACACCGTGTTCCCCGTCGGTGCCCTCACCCAACGACCGTTCGCCGTCGCCGACGGCAAGGCAACCGGCCCCGGTGTGTTCGACATGAAGGGTGGCATCGTGTTGGCGATTCACGCGCTGTCCCTGCTCGACGATCTCGACGGTGTCGAGCTGTTGATCACTGCCGACGAAGAGGTCGGGTCGAAGGCGTCCCGGGCGTTGATCGAACAACGCGCGCTTGCATGCGGTGCCGTCCTCGTGATGGAACCGAGCGCGGATGGTGGCGCGCTGAAGACCGCGCGGAAAGGGACCGGGACGTTTCAAGTGACGGTCCACGGGCGCGCCGCGCACGCCGGTCTCGAACCGGAGAAGGGGATCAACTCGCTCGTCGCCGCAGCGCAACTGATCACGCGCATCGCGACCTTCGGTGATCCCGAGAAGGGCACCACGGTCACTCCGACGGTTGCAACGGCAGGCACGGCCGACAACGTCGTGCCCGCCATCACCAAGGTGCGCGTCGATGCTCGTGTCAACGCCGAGGGGGAGAAGGAGCGCGTCGAGCACCTCATGGCGACGCTGTCGTCGGACGTGCCGGGCGCCGGCGTCGAGGTGTCGGGTGGTCTCGAGCGACCGCCGATGCAGGCGTCGGCTTCGACGACGTTGTTCGCGCTTGCTCAATCCGCCGCCGCGACGTCCGGTCTCGGTCCCGTGACCGGTGTTGCCGTCGGTGGCGGGAGCGATGGCAACTTCACCGCGGCGTGCGGCGTTCCGACGCTCGACGGCCTCGGTGCGATCGGCGGCGGGGCCCACGCCGACCACGAGTTCGTGCTCGTCGACACCATGGTCGACCGCGCCCGGTTGCTCGCTGCCATCGTCGGCGAGCTGTTGCGCTCGCCGCGACCTGCGTAGATCTACTCGCCGTCGGTCAGCTCGACGAGGCCACCGCCCGTCAGCGTCCCGGCCTTGCGATAGACGTCGAGCTTGCTGCGGCTGTCGTCGATGTCGAGGTTGCGCATCGTCAGCTGACCGATGCGGTCGAGCGGGCCGAACGCAGCGCCGTCGACCTTCTCCATGCTGAGGCGCTCGGGTGCGTACGTCAGATGCGGCCCGGTCGTGTCGAGGATCGAATAGTCGTCGCCACGACGGAGCCGCAGCGTGACTTCACCGGTGACCGCCGTGCCGACCCAACGCAGCAGCGGCTCGCGCAGCATCAGGCTCTGCGGGTCGAACCACCTGCCTTCGTACAGCAGACGTCCGAGGCGGCGACCCATCGTCCGATAGTTCTCGATCGTGTTCTCGTTGTGAATCGCGGTGACAAGACGCTCGTACGCGATGTGCAACAGCGCGAGCCCTGGCCCCTCGTAGATCCCGCGGCTCTTCGCTTCGATGATCCGGTTCTCGATCTGGTCGCTCATCCCGAGCCCGTGCCGGCCGCCGATGGCGTTCGCCTCCTGGACGAGCTCGATCTGCGAGGCGAACTCCTTGCCGTTGAGCGCGACCGGCCAGCCTTCGTGAAAGGTCACGGTGACCTGCTCGGTGGCGATCGCGACATCGTCGCGATAGTGAGCGACGCCCATGATCGGCTCGACGATGTCCATCGACGTGCCGAGCTCCTCGAGCGACTTCGCTTCGTGCGTTGCCCCCCAGATGTTGGCGTCCGTCGAGTAGGCCTTCTCGGTGCTGTCGCGGTAGGGCAGATCGTGGGCGATGAGGAACTCGCTCATCTCCTTGCGCCCGCCGAGCTCGTTGACGAAGTCGCTGTCGAGCCACGGCTTGTAGATTCGCAGATTCGGATTGACCAACAGCCCGTAACGGTAGAAGCGCTCGATGTCGTTGCCCTTGTAGGTACTGCCGTCGCCCCAGATGTCGACGCCGTCTTCGTGCATCGCCCGGACGAGCAACGTCCCGGTGACGGCACGCCCGAGTGGCGTCGTGTTGAAGTACGTGCGTCCTGCCGTCGAGATGTGGAACGCGCCACACTGCAGCGCCATCAAACCCTCGCGGACGAGCTCGGCGCGGCAGTCGATCAGCCGCCCCATCTCGGCGCCGTACTGCTTGGCGCGCCCAGGTACGCCACTCAGGTCGGGCTCGTCGACCTGACCGAGATCCGCGGTGTACGCGTACGGAAGCGCGCCGCGGTGACGCATCCACGCGACGGCAGCGGACGTGTCGAGGCCGCCGCTGAACGCGATCCCGACGCGCTCACCTTGTGGCAGCGAGGTCAACACCTTTGACATAGGTACCCGACGCTACCGGCGACGCCGCATCGACGGATGTGGTTTACGCTGCGTGCGTGAAGGTGCTGTTCGCGTCGGCGGAGTTCGCACCGTTGGCGCGAGTCGGTGGCTTGGCGGCCGCCGCGGCCGGCCTCGTCGCGGAGCTGCGCCGCCACGATGTCGATGTCGATGTCGTGATCCCCGACTACTTCGCGACCAAGCTCGACGACGAGTCGGTCGTCCAACTCGACGTCCCCGAGTGGGCTGGTCCCGCTTCGGCGCGCACGGGCACCGTTGCGGGCATCGGCAGGATCACGTTGATCGACGCGTTCGGGATCGTGAGGAGCCATCCGTACCTGCAGCCCGACGGCACCGGATGGCCGGACAACGACCGGCGGTTCATGGCGTTCTCAGCGGCGTTGGCAGCCCTCACCGAGCTCACGGCGCCCGACGTTCTACATCTCAACGATTGGCACACGTGCGCGTCGCTCGGTCATCTCGCCGTCGCACCGCCGACGATGCTGACGATCCACACCCTTGGATACCAGGGACGGACCAACCCGGGGTGGCTGAAGACGGTGCCGCATCACGTCGAGGCATTCGAGCAGTGGGGTGACTGCAACCCGATGCTCGGCGGCATCCGGCTCGCGGATCTCGTCGTGGCGGTCAGTCCGCACTACGCCCGTGAGATCACGACGCCATCGGGTGGGTTCGGGCTCGACGGTCCGTTGCGCGACAAGGCCGAGCGGCTGGTCGGGATCCTCAACGGCATCGACACGGATCAATGGGATCCGCAGGCCGACCGCTACTTGAAGGCGACGTACTCGTCAGCGGACGTCACCCAGAAGTCCGTGAACCGCGCCGAGGCGATTGCGACCTACGGCCTGACGGACAGCGGTGGACCGTTGATGACGATGGTGACGCGCCTCG
>DASWRR010000475.1:0-3137 GCA_036403055.1 Ilumatobacteraceae bacterium
CTGCCCTCGCCGGACGTTGACATCGGCATGACGTGACCTGCCGGCATCGGTGATCTCCACCATCACGACCCGTCCGTCGTCGCCATTCGATGAACGCGTCGCGAGGCCCGAACCGACGAGCCGCTGCACGGCGCGCGTCGCGGTCGACGGGTCGACGCGCAGCGCCTCGGCGAGATCACTCATCCGCCACAGCGGTTGACGCGCGAGGAGATCGAGCGAGTCCATCTGGCCCTGCTCGAGGGCTTCGTCGCCCGTACCGAGGAGGTAGTCGCGAAGCGCGCCCATCGCTGCACCGCGGCGGATGTGCACCCACGACGCTCCGATTCGCACAGCGAGCTCGTACATCTCGCGCTCGTGCAGATCGACCGATGATTCCATCAGGACAGCAAGGGTACAAGCGCTGCCCTACGCGCTCGGGAGTCGGAACATCGTCCTACGGGCACTGGTCCGTCTGCGGTGTCGACGTCCACCCCTTGATCAGGTCCGCGTACGTCTGCTTGGCCTCGTTGGTCTTGAAGTGGATGCCGTCACTGGACATCCCCGCGATGTTGGGAACGAACCCATCCCAGTATCCGACCCAGACGTTCGGGTACTTGCAAGGCAACGCGGCGATGCGTGCGTTGTTGCCTTCGATCCACGCCCGGTCGGCGCGCACCGTGAGGAACCACACGGTCTTCACCTCCTCCGGCGGAAGGTTGGCCATGATCGCGGCGAACGTCTTGTCGGACACTTCACCGTTCGTCCCGATGTGGATGACGACGATGTTGCCGAGCCGGCCGGCGGCGCGCAGGTTCGCGAGCACATCGACCACTTGTTTGCCTTGCCGGCTTTCCGCCGCGTCGACGAAGAATCCTGCGGCTTCGAGCTGTGGCTTCGCGCTGAGCATCACCGATTCACCGATCGCGACCGGTGGTCGTTGGTCGACAGGCAGGGTTGTGCTCGTCGTCGACGACGTCGATGTCGTCGAGGCGGTGGTTTGTGGGACGACGGTGTCGCCCGTGACCGCTCCTGCGAGCGTCGTCTCCGTCGGCGGCGATGTATCCGCGGCGGGTCCAGGGTCCCCGATCGCGGACGCGGCGGCGAGGTCGCATTCGACCTGACCCACGCATCGGTTCGGTGCGAGCGCGATGCTGATCCCGGCGAAGCCGACGACACCGATGACGAGCAACGAGGCGCCGGCGAGTTGCCGACGTCTGCGGTACACACCGGAGTCCAACCGCGGCCGGCGCCGATCGCGCAGCACCTCGCCGATCCGACCTTGGCGGATCGGTAGTTCTATGTACCGGAAGCTCGCTTCGGTGATCGGAACCGTCAGTACGAGGGCGAAGATGAACTGCGCAGCACTCAGTGGCTTGCCCGCCTCGCCGCGCAGGATCTGGTAGATCGGCCAGTGGTACAGGTACAACCCGTAGCTGCGCGTACCGATCCAGCGCAGCACCGGGTTGCCGAGCAGTCGGCCCAGCAGGCTTCGTTCGTGGGTCACCGCCGCGACCACGGCCAGCGTCGCGAGACCGGTCAACAGAAAGCCGCCGCGAAAAAGTGCTGGGTCGAAGCGAATGCCGAATTGGCGCCCGCCCTCCGACAGCCACAGCTTCGACGTCAACCAGCCGAGCCCGACGAGACCGAGCACACCCACGGCGTCGACGAGCAGCGGCTTGTCGCGAATCGACCCGCGGCGCCGCCCGTTCGGGCGCCAGATCATCGCGAAGGCGGCGCCGAGCAACAGGCCACCGGCTCGGCTCAACGTACCGAGGTACAACGATTCGTTGACGCTGATGCAGCGACCGAACACCGTCCAGTACCCCTGCCGCTGATCCACCGTGCACGTCGCCGCGACATCCCCGCTGTGGAACAGCAGCGCCATCATCACCGTCACGCCGATGCTCGTACCTGCGAACCACATCGCCGTTCGCGACATGTCGCGCCCCGACCAACGAAGCAGGACCGCGAACATCACCAGTGGCCACAGGAGGTAGAACTGCTCCTCGACCGCAAGCGACCACAGATGGCGCAGCGGCACGAACGCCTCGTTGGCGGTGTAGCCCTGACCGACCACGATCTGATACCAGTTGCTGATGTAGAAGATCCCACCGGCGAAGTCGCCGCGCGTGCGACCCATCGGCCGCCGCCGGAACGCAGCCATGTACACAGCGAGACCGGCCATCATCACGAACAGCGCGGGCAGCAGACGGCGGAACCGTCGCTTCCAGAACCGACCGAGCCTGATGTGCCCGTCGCGCTCGAACTCCCCGATCAGCAGCAGCGTGATCAGGTATCCACTGATCACGAAGAACACTTCGACGCCGAGGAAACCGCCCGAGAGCCAGGCATGGTTGGCGTGGTAGATCATCACCGCCGCGACCGCGATCGCGCGCAGCCCGTCGAGACCTGGCAGGTACGGCAGACGGTCGGCATGGCGCGACGATGTGGGCGTTATCGGGTTGGCCATTGCGTCATCAGTATCGCCGATGCGCCGATCGCGTGCGGAGCACCTGACGCCGCGCATCAGAACGAGAGCCCAAGAAGAGCTTCGGTTGATTGGTGACGGTTCAGCTTCGCTTGATGGGTGTCACTCGGTGTTCAGATTCTGGCTTGTCGGGCTGGTACGGATGCCCGTTTTTGCGGATGTCGCCGGTGTTGGTGCGTTGCTCGGTGCCCAAGAGTCTGTCACCGTCGAAGAACTGCATGACGTCGCGGTGACCTACACCTCGAGTCTGTTTACGCCGAGGGGCAGCGTTGCACCTGGTCGAGATAATTCGTCGACGCCGGCATCATCGTGGCGCGCCTGGCAACGTTTCACAAGGAACGCCATCCGCGTCGGCGTCGAGGTGTGCGACGTCGCCGTAGTACGGGTAGTAGGCGTCGTAGTAGGCCTTGGCGTCGGCGTATGTTGCGAAGTCAGTGCAGTTCTTCGTGTCGCCGGGATTGGGCGGTGGCCCCGGCGGCGGTGTCGTGGGGGGCGCAGTGGTCGGCGGCGATGTCGTTGGCGGCGATGTCGTTGGAGGTGGTGTCGTCGTCGGCGGTGGTGTCGTCGTCGTTGGTGGCGTCGTCGTTGGTGGTGTCGTCGTTGGTGGTGTTGTCGGCGTCGGGGCAGGCGGCGTCGGTGGACGCGAGGCGGCGGCCGATGTGAACCATCC
>DASWRR010000476.1:0-2839 GCA_036403055.1 Ilumatobacteraceae bacterium
CACGGTCGATCGCCGTGTGGCGTCACGGCTGATCGAACCACGGTCGACCGCCGCGGCGCCCGTCAGTCGTGCCCGATCGCCCGTACGACCTCGCCCATCGAATCAAAGGAGTGGCCACTGACGAACGCGTCGACGTAGGGGAGCGCCGCAGCCATCGCGCCGACCAGCGGTTGGTACTGAGGGCTCTGCTTGCGAGGGTTCACCCACACCACTCGGTGGGCAAGCAGCGAGAGTCGGGCCATCTGTTCGCGGACGAGCTCTGGGTCGCCGGCGTCCCACCCATCGGACACGATCAAGAGGACAGCGCCGCGGGCCAGACCGCGCCGGCCCCAACCGTCGTTGAACGCCTTCAGCGCCTCGCCGAGCCGAGTGCCACCCGCCCAGTCGGGAGCCGCCGCGGCGGCCCGCTGCAATGCGACGTTGGCGTTGCGAATTCGCAGCTGCCTGGTCAGTCGGGTGAGGCGCGTCGCGAACACGAACGTCTCCGCCGCGGCGCCACCCGCGGCGCAGTGCAACAGCTGCAGGTACGCACGCGCGTACGGCTCCATCGACCCCGAGATGTCGGCGAGCATGACGAGACGTCGCGGCCGGACGGTCTCGCGGCGTCGGATCCGTTCGACCGGATCGCCACCGGTGCGCCGGCTCCGACGGATCGTCGCGCGTAGGTCGAGGTGATGTCCTCGCGCCGACCTTCGCGTTCGTCGCCTGGTCCGCTTCGGCGGGGCGAGACGCATCTGCGTCATCAGCGCACGCAGGCTCATCAACTCCGATGCGGTCAACGCGGCGTAGTCCGCCTGATGCAGGTACTCGTCGCGACCAGCAGTCATCGCGAGCGTCTCGCGGACGTCGCCATCATCCGCGTGGTCGCCAGCGTCGTCGCCTGACCGAGCGCCGCCAGCGGCGACCGATCGGTCGTCCGCGGCGTCGAACGACTGCTGCTCCGTCGTCGTGCTCGCGGTCGCGGCTCCTGGATCACCTCGTTCCTCGGCCAGATCGGCGGTCGCACCGAAGACGTGGCCGAACACTCGGTCGAACTGCTCGATCTGGTCGTGACCGCTGACGAGGGTGACGCGCGCCGCCCAGTAGATCTCGTCGTACGTCGCCGGCTTGGTCAGATCGATCGCCGCGGCGAAGCGACCCGATCGTTCCGGGCTCACCGGTATGCCGGCGGAGTGCAGCCGATCGCCGAACGTTGCCGCGACCGTGGCGATGTCGACCATGCGACTACTCCTCGCCGGTGGCCACCCAGCGGAACCCCCGGTGCCGTACGAGGTCGAGATCTTCTCGGTACTTCATCACCGATCCGAGCGTCCGTTCGACCGCAACGCCATCGAGCACATCGATGCGCAGCAGTTCCAGCGCGGCGACCCAGTTGATGGCCTCGGCGATCCCGGGTGGCTTCTGAACGTCGAGCGTCCGCAACCTGGCAACTGCAGCGGCGACGTTCTCAGTGAGGTCGACGGTCGCGGCCGGAACCCGGCGGCGGACGATCGCGGTCGCACGCGCCACGTCCGGATAGTCGATCCAGTGATAGAGGCACCGTCGCTTCAACGCGTCGTGAAGATCGCGCGTCCGATTCGACGTCAGGATCACGACGGGTGGAAACGCGGCGGAGATCGTGCCGAGCTCCGGAATCGTGACGGACGACTCGGCGAGCAACTCGAACAGAAACGCTTCGAACTCGTCGTCGCTGCGGTCGACCTCGTCGATCAGCAACACGACGGGTCGCGGGCCCGGGTGCTCGATCGCCTTCAGCAACGGTCGTGCGATCAGATACTCGGCAGTGAACAGGTCGTGGCTTTCGAGCGGTTTGCCGATCGCCTCAGCGGCCCGGATGCCGATCAGTTGTCGGGAGTAGTTCCACTCGTACAGTGCCTCGCCCGCGTCGATCCCCTCGTAGCACTGCAACCGCACGAGCGGTGTGTCGAGCACTGCCGCCAACGCCTTCGCCGCCTCGGTCTTGCCGACGCCTGCCTCGCCCTCGAGCAGCAGCGGCTGGGGAAGGCGAGCGGCACAGAAGAGCGCTGTCGTGAGCCCTTGGTCCGCCAGGTAGTCGACCTCGTCGAGGCGCCGGGCGAGATCGTCGACCGTGGGAAGTTCGACACTCACGAGAGATACGAATGCGGGTCGGCGGCGAACGCGCGGAGGCACCCCGAACCGCAGAACCAGTAGCGCCGTCCATCGTGATCCAGATGCAACGAGGCGTCCACCATCGCAACCGACATGCCGCATACGGGGTCGGTTGCCGTTTCGCTCGACGCGACCTGTCCTTCGGCGACGGGCCGTCCGGATTGTCGCGGCCGCGTCGCGATGATCTCCGCGAGGATCGAGAGCGCGACCTCCTCGGGGGTGCGCGCACCGATGTCGAGTCCGGCCGGAGTGTGCACCCTCGCCTTCTCCGACGCGCACACGTCGATCGACGCGAGCACAGCTTCGCCTCGCTTTCGGCTCGCCACGAGACCGATGTACGGGACCTCGGCGTGCAGGGCCGCGAGGAGAACCGCGTCCTCGTCGCGACCGTGCGATGCGATGACCACCGCAGCGGCGTCGGCGGGTACGGCGCTCTCGTACGCGAGGCCGGCATGACCGAGTGGGCCGACGAGATCGAGCAAGGCGCGCGCAATCGGGGTGTCGCCGGCGACGACGACGAGCGGCGCCGGGATCACCGGTTCGAGGAACACCTCCAGCGTCCCGCCCGACAGGCAGGGGTTGTGCACGGTGAGCGTCCCGGGTCGCGGTGGCTCCGGCTCAGGTGTGATGCGCAACAGCAACGTCTCGCCGGAGTCGAGCAACGCGAGTGCCTGAGCGCGCACCGTCGACTCGGCACACGCGCCACCGA
>DASWRR010000477.1:0-2008 GCA_036403055.1 Ilumatobacteraceae bacterium
GCCGGGCGCCCTGGTCGGCGCGGTCGCCGGCGGCGAGTGCGGCGAGCGCCGCGCGAAGCGACAGTCGCACGTGGTCGGATGTGATCGCGGCATTGGCGCCGGCACCGACCGCGATCTGGTTCTCGCCACGTTCATCTACGACGATCAGCGCGACGCCGGTCGATTCACCTGGCAGGACGGCGACGTCGGAGATGTCGATCCCTTCGCGCCCGAGATCAGCGAGCGCCGACGAGCCGGTGTCGTCGTCGCCAACGGCGCCGATCAACCGAACACTGGCGCCGGCGTGCGCAGCAGCGACCGCGGCGTTCGCGCCCTTGCCGCCGCCGTACGTCTGCATGCCACCGCCGACGACGGTTTCTCCGGGGCCCGGCAGTCGCGGCGCGACGACAACCAGGTCGACGTTGATCGCGCCGACGACGATCACGGTGCCCTGGTCGCTGTGTTGGTCGCTGGCAAAATCGCTGCGCTGTTCGGTCACAGCGCGGAGACCTCGACGCGGGCATCGTTGAAGCTCGCTCCGCCGGCGAGGTCGGACAAATGGTCCGGCGAGAAGACGTTGGCCGTATGACCCATGAACCCGTCGCGACACCACATGCCCTTCGGCATCGTCGCCAAGCCGCGGCGCAACGCCGCGTCGACCGCGACGACGGCCTCGATGGTGTGGCGTCCATCGGTGATGCGCGCCCGATCACCGTTCGACAGGCCGCGAGCGGCCGCGTCGTCAGGGTGCAGGTGAAGGTCAGCGCTCGCCGGGGCGATGTTGCCGAACATCGAGCTCGTCGTGCGGCTCGTCGCCGGCGTGATCAACGTGATCGGGAGTTCGGGCAAGCCGATGTCGCGGTACACCGGCAAGGCATCGACGCCCTCGTCATCGAAGACGAGTTGCACTCGCCGGCCGGGATCGACGTCGCGAAACTGGACCGTCGCCCCGATCGGACGCTTCGTGAACGGCAGCACGCGGTCGCCGAGGGCGAGACGCGCGACGCGTTCGGGGCTCGGATCCCACTGCTGTGGATCGAGGCCCAGACGCACACCGAGGCCGACACTGACCTCGTCGTTGGTCCGACTCTCGCCGACGCGAGGAATGACCGCCGGGGCCGATTGCATCACGAACGATCCGTAGCTGCCGACGACTTCGTCGACCTCGAACTGCGATGTCGCCGGCAACACGAGATCGGCGAATCGCGCCGTGTCGGTCATCGTCAGATCGTGGACCACCGTGAACAAGTCGTCGCGACTGAATCCTTCCATCACCACAGCTTGTTCCGGGCAGGTCGCGACGGGGTTCGAGCCTTGGACGAACAGCACCTCTACGCGACCGCCTTCCGCGTCGGTGAGAATTCGACCGAGCCGATTCATGTTGATCGGACGACGTTGCGGCACCGGAGCGTCGCCGACGATCCCCTTGCGCAACTCGGCCTCGTCGTAGCCGACGCCGCCGCTGATCGAGTTGAAGACACCGGAACCAGGTGTTCCGAAGTGCCCCGCGAGAGCCGGCAGGGCGAACACCGCACGACTCGCAGAACCGCCGTTGCGGTTTCGTTCCTGACCCCACCCGACGCGGAGCATCGCCGGGCGGATGGTGCCGTACATCTCGGCGAATCGCTCGATGTCGACGGCCGCGACGTCGCATGTCTCGGCCGCTCGGGCGATGGTCCATTCCTCGCACGCCGCGAGGTACTGATCGGCACCGTCGACCCAACGATCGATGAAGTCGCGGTCGAGGTGTCCGTTGCGCTGCAGCAGTCCGGCGACCGCCATCGCGAGCACGCCGTCGGTGCCAGGACGAACCGCCAGATGCAGGTCCGCGCGTGCAGCGATCGGGGTTCGCCGCGGGTCGACGACCACAACGCGAGCACCGGCGCGGCGACGGCCCTCGATGACGGGCGCAAGATGCGGATGCGACACGTTGGGATTCGCACCCCACACGACGATGAGCTCACTGTGCTCGAGGTCGGCAGGATCGGCGGACGCCATCGAGCCGTACGTTCGCTCCCAGGCCTCGGTC
>DASWRR010000478.1:0-6699 GCA_036403055.1 Ilumatobacteraceae bacterium
AGCGCGAGTCGCTGCTGTTCGACTGACGCGCAGATGTGGTCGGCAGAGGTCCGCCACGCCTTGTCGGTCACGAAGTACACGCCGGTCTTCGGCGCGAACACGAAGCCGTACACCCACATCGCTGCGAGCAACGCACAGATGAAGCCGAGCAGGACGCGTACCCATCGACGCGGCGGCCGATCCGCGGTTGCGTCGATCTCGGTGGAGGAATGCGTTTCGATCATGCTGCCTTCGGACGATATGAGATTGCGAGTTGCAAGAGGGCGCCGCCGACGCCGGCGACGAATGCGATCACCGCACCGGTCCATCCGTGCCAGTTGATCCCGATCGCATGGTCGAGCGACCACCGCCCCGGCCCAACCATCGCGATCACGAACGCGGTGACGGCAATCGACGCGCAGTACTCCCAGCCCTGGTCCGGCTTGAAGATGAAGAAACCCACTTTCCAGTGAGCGACCACGATCGCCACCGTCATGATGCCGATCATCCCGGCTGCGGCGAGGGGCGTCATCAGACCGGCGGCCATCAACACGCCGCTGCCGACTTCGGTGGTCGCGGCAAGTCGCGCTTGCCACTCCGGCCACCGCATCCCGATGCCTTCGAACCAGCGAGCAGTCCCGCCGAGACCACCAGGACCGAAGAACTTGTTGTAGCCGTGGTATGCGAGGAACAGTCCGAAGACGACGCGCAGGATCAGGAGCCCCGCGTTGAACTGATTCACGGATGCAACGCTACGGCACGCTCCGGCGGACGGCATATTTCAGTTGGTCTCGTGAATCGGTCTGATAGAACCACTACACGTGAAGCGGGCCGACAAAAGTGGGGGCACGATCGTTCCGCCGGACGCCGGCCGGGCGACGCAGGCATTTCGCCTGATCCGTGGCCTGTTGCGCCACCACAAACGGCTGTTTTTCACGGCCGTCGGCTGCGCCGCGGTGTTCGCCGCATGCACCGTCTTCTCCTCCGTCGTCGTTCGCCTGATCATCGACAAGGTGATCGTGCCGCGGTTCGAGAACGGTACAGTCCCGACACGCCGGGTCGTCGCGATCCTCGGGCTCCTGATCGCCGTCGGGGTCGTTCGCGCGATCGGCGTGGTCGGCCGCCGGACGTTCGCCGGCCGAACGTCGTGGCGGGTCACGGAATCCTTGACGGCCGAAGTCATCGAGCGCGTCGTCGCCCAACCCGTCCCCTGGCATCGAGAGCAGCGGACTGGCGACATCATCACTCGCGCCGGCGTCGATGCCGAGGCGGCGACGCACATCCTGAACCCGTTGCCGTTCGCCTCGAGCGTCGTGCTGATGCTGATGCTGTCGGCGGTGTGGCTACTGATCACGGACATCTGGCTCGGGCTTGCCGCCGTTGCCGTCTTCCCGTTGCTGATCGGATTGAACCTCACCTATCAGCGACGCGTCGACAAGTTCTACGACGCCGCGCAGGCCGAGCTCGGCAAGCTCAGCGAGGCGGTGCACGAGAGCTTCGAGGGTGTCACCGTCGTCAAGTCCTTCGGTGCCGAGAACCGCGAGACCGAGCGGCTCTCCGTCATCGCCTCGCGATTGCGCAACGAGCGGTTCGGGGCGATCAACCTGCGGAGCACGTTCGAGGCACTGCTCGACGGGGTACCCAACCTCGTCAACATCGTGCTGCTTGTCGCCGGCGCGTACCGCGTTCGCAGCGGCGACATGACGATCGGCGAGCTCACCAGCTTCATCTACCTGTTCACGCTCCTCGTGTTCCCGCTGCGCTTGATCGGGTTCGCGCTCTCGGAGCTGCCGTATTCGATCGCGGGTTGGAACCGGATCCGGGAACTGCTCGACCAGCCCTTGGTCAGCGATCCGTCGCTGACGTTGCTCCGCCATCCCGACAACAGCATCCGGCTCGAGCACGTCACGTACAACCACGACGGCACACGCGAAGTGCTGCGCGGCGTGGACGCCTGCATCGCCGGCGGCCGGACGGTCGCCGTGGTCGGCGCCACTGGCTCGGGCAAGACGACGTTGTTGCACCTGCTTGCCGGGCTCATCGCTGCGGACGAGGGATCGATCACGGTCCCCGAACAGGGTTGCGCGCTGGTCTTCCAGGAGCCGTTCCTCCTCGCCGGTTCCGTGCGCGACAACGTGGCCATGGGCCGTTCGATCACGGATGAGGACATCTGGGTCGCGCTGCTCGCGTCCGAGGCAAGCTTCGTCAGGGACTTCCCGGAGGGTCTCACCACGATCGTCGGGGAGCGTGGCGTCGGGCTCAGCGGAGGCCAGCGTCAACGGATCGCGCTCGCCCGGGCGTTGGTCGGTCATCCCGTCGCCTTGCTACTGGACGACACGACGTCGTCGTTGGATCCCGGGACCGAGGCACGAGTTCTCGCGAACCTCCGCGAGACGTTGCGCGACACGACAGTGATCGCTGTGGCGTCGCGTCCATCGACGATCGCGTTGGCCGACGACGTGCTCTACCTCGCCGACGGAGAGGTCGTCGCTCACGGTCGTCACGACGCTCTCATCGCGACGGTGCCGGAGTATCGGCGGTTGATGGAGGCGTTCGAGCACGACCGCGCCGAGCAGACGTCGGAGGTGCCGTCGTGACCGAACCGCTCAGCCGTTGGTCGGCGATGCAGATGATCGGCAAGGGGGTCGAGGCTGCTCCGGCGCTGCGACGCGGCATCGGCGCGACGTTCGGTCTGGCCATGGTCGGCGCCGCCGGTCGCGTGGTCGTGCCGATCCTCGTGCAGCAAGCGATCGACCGCGGACTGCAGAAGGACAAGGTCGATGTCGGCGTGGTGACGATCCTCGGTGCGATCGGCTTGGTCGTGATCATCATCGCGACGATCGCCCAACGCACTGCGGTCGCGCGACTCGGCCGTCGCAGCGAGGAAGCCCTGTATGGCCTGCGCGTCCGGCTGTTCGAACACATCCACCGGCTCAGCCTCGCCGACCACGGCGAGGAACGACGGGGTGGCCTCGTTGCCCGAGTGACGAGCGACGTCGAGACGCTGTCGCAGTTCTTCTCGTGGGGCGCGTTGGCATGGCTGCTCGACGGCACCTTGATGGTGATGGTCGCAGGAGTCATGCTGGCGTACGACTGGATGCTCGCACTCGTCGCGTTCGCCACCGCCGCGCCGTTGGCACTCGTACTCCGCAGCGTGCAGCGGCACCTCGTCTCGGCTTACGACAAGGCCAGAGCGCGCAACGCCGAGGTGCTCACCGCGGTCAGCGAGGTCGTCTCGGGATCCGAAACGCTGCACGCCTACGGAGCCGGACCGCACTACGCCAAGTTGACGAAGCAGTCGAGCCACGAGCGGTCGAACGCGTTCATCCGGGCGAACACGATCGGCGCGTTCCTGTTCCCATCGGGCGAAGTGTTCAGCGTGTTGACGGTCGCGGCGGTCGTCAGTGTTGGCGTGATCCGTGGCACGACAGCGGGTCTCACATCCGGAGCGTTGGTTGGATTCATCTTCCTGACGTACCGGTTCCTCGAGCCGATCGCGGAGTTCACCGAAGTCCTCGACCAGACGCAGACAGCCGTTGCCGGCCTGCGCCGAGTGCTCGGTGTCCTCGACAATCCCATCGGTCCACCGGAGCCGGCCCATCCGGTCACGCTGCCGCCCGGCACCCTCGGCGTCAGCATCGAGAACGTCACGTTCAGCTATCGCAGCCGAGGCGACGACGAAGAGCCACCGGTGCTGCTCGACGTCAATGCGAAGATCGCAGCGGGTCAGCAAGTTGCGGTTGTCGGCGAGACGGGTTCGGGCAAGACGACGCTCGGTCGTCTGATCGCCCGCTTCGCCGACCCGACGATCGGGACGGTGCGCGTCGGCGGCGTTCCGTTGACCGCGGTCGCCAACGACGAGTTGCGCACACGTCTGGTCGTCGTCCCGCAGGAGCCGTTCCTGTTCGACGGAACGATCGCCGCGAACCTCGGCTTCGCCCGCCCGATGTTGAGCGTGCCCGATCTCGAGGAAGCCATCCGCACGCTCGACCTCAACGATTGGCTGGAGACCCTGCCGGACGGCTTGTTCACCGAGGTCGGCCAACGCGGCGCGCAACTCTCCGCGGGCGAACGTCAACTCGTCGCACTGGTCAGAGCATCACTCGTCGATCCCGACGTGCTCGTCCTCGACGAGGCGACGTCGTCCGTCGACGCCCTCACAGAGGTCAGGATCGGCCGCGCGTTGGAGAAGCTCGCCGCCGGGCGCACGACGATCGCGATCGCGCACCGCCTGTCGACCGCAGCGCGCGCCGACCGCGTCTTGGTGCTCGACCACGGTCGACTCGTCGAGGACGGCACCCACACGGAGTTGCTTGCCGCTGGCGGCGTCTACAGCCGGATGTACGAATCGTGGATCGCCGCGACAGCGTCCACCTCCTAGCCGGCGCCAGCTAACTGTGATCGAAGTTGAAGGGAACCGGACCGAACACGTCACTGACCTTGCACTCGACCGACGTGCCATCGAAGTTGACCGTCGACGACCATGGCGCCGTATTTCCGGGTGCGACATCGAGGACCGCGACGGTGCTCGACTTCGACTCGGCGCCCGCTCTGGCATCGTCGAAGTCGATGAAGATCCGATAGTCGTGGGTGTGGTCGTCGAGGTTGCGGATGGAACCGTTGAAGGTCGCTCTTCCGTTGGCCAACGTGCACGGTTGTTCGGCCAGCAACTGATGCGGTCCCGGGTCGACGAAGTCGCGCACTTCTCGAACTACGGCAGCGGTGAAGAAGAATCCGCCGACGCACACCGCAAGCGCGACCGGCGACAGCGCGAGCCCGGCGACCGCGAAGCCGCGGCCGCGTCCGTCGTGCAGTCGTGCCGCTTTGAGCCCGAGGATGCCGAAGACGATTGCCGCGATTGCTGCGGCGACGGCGAACGCAAAGATGAACGGAACCCAGCCGATCGCGACGGCCGAGATCGCCAGCACGAACGAAGCAATCGCCTTGCCGCGTCCTGGGCGCGCCGTCGCTCCGGGCGGTGCGCCATACGACATCGGTGCATCGACGTAGCGCTGCCCGTTGATCGAGACGTCGGGTGTCCACTGGACGCCGTTGAAGTACCGATACTCGAAACGGCCCATCGGATCGCGGTGCCAACCGACCGGTGTTTCGCCACGTTCCACGGGCATTGACGTTACCGACGTCTACCATTCGCCGCCGATGAAAGGAACGACATGGAACTAGTGCTCATCCGCCACGGAGAGCCGGAATGGGTGCGCGATGGCCTCAACGTCGTCGACCCGCCGTTGACCGAGCGCGGCCTTCGTCAAGCGGAGCGAGTTGCCGAGGCGCTGGCGGGGGAGGAGTTCGACGAGATCGTGATGTCACCGCTTCGACGGCCGCGATTGACCGCAGGCCCGACGCTCCACCAGCGTGGGCTCGACGAAGTGATCGAGGCGTGGTTGGAGGAGATTCGCGAGCCGAACTGGCACGGCACTCCCGCGGAGCTCGCGAAGAAGGCGTACGAGGAGGAGCGTTCCCGCGTCGCGTCCGCGAGATGGGAGGGTCTCGTCGGTGGCGAACCAGCGCGCGACTTCGTCGAGCGGGTTCGTGGCGGCGCAACGCAGTTCCTCGCCGAGCGCGGCATCTATCGCAGCAAGCAGACCCTTCCGGTGTGGCAGATCGATCAAGCTGATCGCAGGATCGCGGTGTTCGCCCACGCGGGCACGAACGGGGTGCTGCTGTGTCACCTGCTCGGCCTCGACCCGGTGCCGTGGGAGTGGGACCGCTTCGTCACCGGCCACGCGTCGATCACGCGTCTGTCGACGATGGAGCTCGCCGACGGCCACACGTTCAGCTTGGTGAAGTTGTCGGACGTCGAGCACCTCGCCGTCGAGGACAGAACCGGCTAGCCGTTCCGTTCACCGCCAAGTGCAACGCATCCGCTTGATCCCGTTGATGAATGCGCTCTGCAAGTAGTCGGGTTCCGACGAGATCACCAGGTTCGGGAGCCGCATCCTGATCTCGTCGAAGATGACCGCGATCTCACGCCGGGCGAGGTTGGCGCCGAGACAGAAGTGCGGACCACCCGCGCCGAACCCGACCTGCTGCGGTTGCAGCGGCCTGGTGATGTCGAAGTCATCCGCGTTCGCGAACACCGTCTCGTCGCGATTCGCCGAGTTGTACCAGAGCACCACCTTCTGCCCTGCCTCGATCTTCGTGTTGTTGATCACGGTGTCTTCGGCGACGGTGCGACGGAAGTGGATGACCGGCGTCGAGCAGCGCACGATCTCGTCCACCGCCGTCTTGACGTGGCCGTCGTAGTCGTCGAACCACGTCCGTCGTTGATCGGGGTTGTCCGTCAACATCTTCATGCCGTGCGCGATCGCGTTGCGTGTCGTCTCGTTGCCGGCGACAACGAGAAGGATGAAGAACGAACCGAACTCCTGAGGCGTCAAACGTTCACCATCGACTTCGGCGTGCATCAACACCGACGCGATGTCGTCTCCCGGATTCGCCCGGCGGTTCTCGCCGAGCTGTTGCGCGTACATGAACATCTGCATCAGCACGCCCATCAGCTGCTCGAACGATCCGACGTACTCCGGATCGCCGACGCCGAGGATGACGTTGGTCCACTGGAAGATCTGCGGCTCGTCCTCCGGCGGGATCCCCATCATCTCGCAGATGATCTGCAGCGGCAGCGGCGCAGCGATCTGCTCGACGAAGTCGCATTCACCGTCGGGAAACTCTTCGATGAGTCGGTCGATGATCGAGGTCGCC
>DASWRR010000479.1:0-7451 GCA_036403055.1 Ilumatobacteraceae bacterium
ACATCGCCGAGGAGGTCCTCGGCACGACCTCGAAGTCGGGATTCGGCCATCTCCATTGGTTGTTCGAGTTCACACGCGCGCTCGGCGCGCCCGACGAGGTGATCACCGAAGCGACACCGAACGTCGACGCGATGGCGAGCAGCGGCTTCCTCTACTGCCTCGCGCAACAGCAGCCGTGGTACGAGCTGACGTTCGGCGGCATCCTCGCGATCGAGAACCAGATCCCCGCGGCCTACATCAAGGTCGTCGACGGCTTCAAACAGCACTACGGCGACATCCTGCAGCCCGACGACTACGCGTTCCACACGATTCACATCACGGTCGACGAGGATCACGGGGGCCACGTCGGCGAGTTCGCCGAGCGGTACGTCGACACCGACGCGAAGCGCAGGGCAGCACGCGCGGCGTACTTCGCCGGCGCCGAACTGACGCGTCGCTGCTGGGACAACCTCGGTGATTGCAACTGGTAGCGCTCGTCGGCCCGTCCCGCTACGTGGAACGTAGACGCTCCGGCGGTCTACGCTCTCGGCGTGGCCGCACGAGCTCGAGAGTCGCCTGAATCAGCGGTCGCTCGGGCGTTGTCGCTGCTGACAGCGTTCACCTTCACAGATCCTGTGCTCGGGGTCTCCGAGCTCGGCCGCCGGGTGAAGCTGCCGAAGAGCACCGTCCATCGCCTGCTCGCGATCCTCGTTCACGAGGGGTTCGTCGAGCGCACGAGTGACGAGCGGTACCGGCTCAGCCTGAAGTTGTACGAGATCGGACAAGAGGTCGTCAGCAGCAGGGTGCTTCGCCAAGTCGGCCATGTGCCGCTCGAGAAGCTGCACAACGACACCAACGAGGCGACACATCTCGCTGTGCTGTCGGGCTCCGATGTGGTGTACCTCGACCGGTTGGAGAGCCCGCAGATGATGGGCCTCTTCACGAAGGTCGGGCGCCGTCGTTCGGCGCACGCCACGTCGTCAGGCAAGGTGTTGCTCGCATTCGGATCGCAGGCCGACGTCGACGACGCCGTTGCCGGTGGCCTCCCGCGACTCGGACCAAGAACGATCACGACGCGCACCCGTCTGAACCAGGCCCTGGCGGACGTGCGCAAGGCCGGCTACGCGATCAGCACGGACGAGGCGGCACCGGGTGTCGTCTCGATTGCGGCGCCGATCTTCGACCGCCTCGGATCATGCGTCGCGGCGGTGTCCGTCGCCGGTCCCCTCATTCGGATGCCCGAGGAGCGCCACGACCAACTCGTTCGGATGGTTGTTCGCACGGCCGCGGAGATCTCCAAGGCGTTGGTCAACGACCCGGCAGCGATCCGCTGACGATCGAGACGCCGTCGAGCGATGTGGACGGCATGAGGCAGAGCCGCTCGGGCTTGCCGTCGACCAGCGACTCGCACGTTCCGCACAGCCCGCTCTCGCAGCCGCGGCGGGGTCGGTCGTACTTCGCGAGGAAGCGGATCGCAAAGAGCGCCGACACGTCGGACCACGTCTCGAACGAGAACTCGCGGCCATCGATCTCGAAGGTGACCGTGCGCTCGAATGCCTTCGCCACTCGAATCACAGTACGAGCACCGGCCGTTCACAGGAGAGCGACGCGTACCGTTTGCCGGAACGAACGCATGGCGCGGGCGTCCGCTGTGAACCAAGATGCTCGGCGATGAGCCTCAGCCCGCCGGATGTCGACCGATACGGCGACGAGTTGTACTCGGCGTTGGTGGACCTCCGAACCGTCCCCAACCTTCGCGACCGTGTTCCCGGCATCGACGTCACCGACGCCTATCGGATCCAGTCACGAATGGTGCAGCGTCGCATCGACGCCGGCGAGGTGATCGTCGGCAAGAAGGTCGGGGCCACCAGTGCCGCGGTGATGACACTGCTCGGCCTCGACGAGCCCGACTTCGGCCAACTGCTCAGCGGCATGGTCTACAACGATGGTGACACGATCAAGCTCGATTCGCTGATCCAACCGCGGGCCGAGGGGGAGATCGCGTTCGTGCTCAAGAGCGACCTCGCCGGCCCGGGAGTCACCGCCGTCGACGTGTTGCGGGCGACGGACTACGTCGTGCCGTGCTTCGAGATCGTCGACTCACGAATCGACGACTGGGACATCAAGGTCGTCGACACGATCGCGGACAACGCTTCGTGCGGGGTGTACGTGTTGGGCACCGACAAGAGCGATCCCCTGGAGGTCGATCTGGCCCTCGTCGGAATGACGATCGACGTTCGACGACCGGGCGACGACGAACCGACGTTGTTCGCGACGGGCGCGGGCGCCGCGGTGAAGGGCTCGCCGGTGAACTCCTTGATGTGGCTGGCGAACACGCTCGGAGCACTCGGCATCAAATGCCACGCCGGCGAAGTCATCCTCACCGGTTCCCTGTCGGGGATGGCGTGGGTCAAGGCCCCGCAGACGATCACGTGCGAGTTCGGCGGCCTCGGCAGCTGCACCGTGACGTTCGAGTAGACCACCGTCGCCATCGAGGAGCATCCATCGTGACACTTTCCCCCACCACAATCTCCGGCCTCGCCGACACGGTGGACAGCGCGATTCGCAACGCTGCCGACATCGTCAAGTTGACGGACAGCGAGCCCGACATGGACATCACCGATGCCTACGCAGTGCAGGCCGAGCTGGCGCGGAGATGG
Organism: Ilumatobacteraceae bacterium; assembly: GCA_036403055.1. Lineage (GTDB taxonomy): Bacteria > Actinomycetota > Acidimicrobiia > Acidimicrobiales > Ilumatobacteraceae > JAENVT01. Next base: position 2,640 of record DASWRR010000479.1, read on the forward strand.
CAAGCAGAAGGGCGACGCCTCACCGGCTACAAGGGCGGTCTCACGTCGAAGGCGAAGATGGCGCAGATGGGTCTCGACACGCCCGTGTTCGGTGTCCTCATGGGCGACACGTGCGTTGCCGACGGCGACGCCATCGACACGACACAGCTCATCCACCCGAAGGTCGAGGCCGAGATCGCGTTCGTCACGTCGAGCGAACTGTCGGGAGACGTGTCGATCGACGAGGTGCTGTCGGCAACAGAGTTCGTGCTGCCGGCGATCGAGGTGATCGATTCGCGATTCAAGGACTTCAAGTTCGACATCGAGAGCGTCGTGGCGGACAACACATCCGCGGCCCGGTACGTCGTTGGCGGCGCGCCGCGTCGACCCCACGACCTCGACCTCCGGTTGCTCGGCGTCGTGATGGAACGCAACGGTGAGATCGTCGGCACCGCTGCCGGTGCGGCCGTGATGGGCCATCCGGCGGCCTCGGTAGTCGCATTGGTTCAGTGGCTGGCGGCCGCCGGCAAATCCCTTCCTGCGGGCAGCTTGGTGATGACCGGCGGCGTGACCGAAGCAGTCGCGGTGCACGCGGGCGATCATGTGACGGCACGTGTGCAGCACCTCGGCACGGTCGGCGTCCGGTTCATCTGACGAGGAAGTGACGCGTTCGCTCCTCGGTCCAGCTGAGCGTCGCGAGGTCGCCGAGCAACGCGTTGTACGCGATGTGCACGGCGCCGACGTGCAAGGCACAACAGCGAAGTCGCTCGTCGAAGTTGGCGACGTCGAGACCCATGTCTCGATGGTGATCGATCGATCTCGACAACATGTTGCTGCGCTCGATCGCGGGGTACCAGTTGGACCAGAACACGATGGTGGCGAGCTCGTAGACGAAGTCGCCGTACATCGAGCACCCCCAGTCGAACACCGACGTGATGTGTCCGTTCACGGCAAGCACGTTGCGGTTCAGCAGGTCGTTGTGGATGAGGCAACGAGGGCCGGTGAACGCGTCGGCAAGATCGACGATGTTCTCGTACGCGCGCATGAAGACCTCGTCACCGTTGGGCGCATCGACGAGTCGCGTCTTCCACCCGCTCGTCCGAGTGCCGCCAGGATCGTCGATGACGGTCAGCAGGAAGTCGCTCCACGTCGAGTGCGGCGCGTCACCCTGATGGTCCCAACTTCCATAGCCCTTGGTGCCGGTGATGTCTGCCCTTCGCAACGCATCGAGGGTCGCGAGGACTGACGGCACTGTCGTCGCCCACTCCGACTCGTCGAGCAGTTCGAGCGGTGTCCCATGCCCTCGCGTGGACACGCAGTACCACGTGTCGAGCGCCTCGTCGATCTCGATGACTTGCGGAATCGGGAGATCGAACGATGCAAATCGTGCCGCGAGTCGGTCGCGTTCGAAGTCCTCGACGTGGTCCCCGAAACGAACGACGAGCTCTGCGCCGTTGTGGGTGAAGCCGTAGCAACGCGACCATGCGCCTTCGCCGACGTACTCGACCACGTCTGCGTCGACGCCGAACCGCTGACCCAGAAAGGCGGACGCGCCGGCGAGATCGACGTTGCTGATCGCGTGCGCCACGCCTCGATGCTACGACTGCACCCGCGGCTGAGCGTTGTGCATTCGGACGATGCTGAAGTCGAACTCGCCATTCGCCGCCGCGTCCCGCAACGGCCACAACGATGCGACGACGCGAAGCTCGATCTCGGCACTGCGATGCGCCACGAGCAGGTCGCCGACAGAGTCGACCGACACCGGCGAGACCACTTCGTGGGAGACCCACTGGCCATCCGCCGGCTCCCACGGCACGAACGCCGCCGCATCGAACACATACCGATGGACGACCGCATCGCGCATCGCGTCCAACCATCGCCACTCGATCGCATGGAGGCGCGATGCGCTCGTCACGAATCGATCGTTGAACGCCTTGCGTTGCGACGAGTCGTTCGGCCAGATGGCGACACGTGGGCAATCGCGCGGGAACCAGTAGAGCGGTGCGTGCGCTTCATCGATCGCCCAGACCGCCGGCCGATGCGACGGGTTGGTCGCCGGCACATGTGGCGCGAACCGTGCGATGCCCGGGTCTTCGCTGAAGTGATACACGACGTCGGGCTTCGCCTTCGGACCGTCATCCGGCACACCGAGATCATACGTATCGTCCCGAGCGAGGTCGACGGCCACCGGATGTGGGAATCTACGAAGCGATGGCGACGCCGACTGCGGATGCTCGAGTGCTGCTCGCAGTCGGGCCCGATCAATACGTCGCCGAGCGGACGAGGTTGGTGAAACAGGCGCGCGCCGACGGCGACAAGGCGACGGCCGCCGCCTATCAGGCGCTGAAGCGGCCGTCGGTCGCGCTGTGGGCGGCGCTGGCAGCAGCCGAACCGGGTGCGGTGCAGGCCGTGATCTCGACCACGAGTGCGCTCGCAGACATCCAGGCGGGTGGGAGCGATTCCGCCTCGTTGTCGTCCGCGACACAGACTCGTCGCAAGGCGCTCGAGGACTTCGTCGGCGCAGCCGTCAACGCGCTCGGCAAGTTCGATCGTGGCGCAGACCGACGTCGTCCGGAGATCCGCACCCTCGTCGATCAGCTGTCGCGCCATCCGGAGCTCGCCGACGCATGGATCGATGCAACGTTGCGCGAGCTGCCCGACAGCGAGTTCGGCTTCGGTGTGTTCGACGATGCGGACATGTCGGCGCCGGCCGAGCCGGTGCCGGCCAAGAAGAAGGCAAGGCCGACGACGAAGAAGCAGCCGCGCGAAGTGCCGGAGCCAACGGCACCACCGCGCGATCTCGCGGCGGAGCGTGCCGCCCGTGCCGAACGAGTCGAGGCGGCGCGCCAGGCGAAGCGGGCGGTGTCTGCGGCGGCACGTGATCTGGCGGCGGCTGAACGACGGCTGGACGCAGCGCGCCACGCGGTCAACGAGGCGCAGCAAGTACTCCGGGACGCCGAGGCTCAGCATGCTGCAGCAGAGCATGAGCACGAACAGGCGGTGGCACATGAACAATCCCTTCACTGAGCTCGTCGGCACGACATGGCCGATCCAGCAAGCGGGGATGAGCGGAACGGCAACACCCGCGCTTGCTGCCGCCGTCTCGAACTCGGGCGCGCTCGGCATGATCGGGATCGGTCGACAACAACGATCGCTGATCGAGCGCTACCTCGACGAGGTGGCCGTTCTCACCACGCGTCCGGTCGGCGCAACCTGCATCGCCCACTTCGTGCAACCGGACGTCGTCGACCTGGTCGCGTCGCGGTTGCCCATCGTCGAGTTCTTCTACGAGTGGCCGGACGCCGGCCGTGTTCCCGAGGGCGTCGTGTGCGGCTGGCAGGTCGGCTCGGTCGACGAGGCCAGAGCTGCGGTGGATGCGGGGTGCCACTACGTGATCGCTCAAGGAACGGAGGCCGGCGGCCACGTGCGCGGTCACGTCCCACTGGCGGAGCTGTTGCCGGCCGTGCGCGCTGCCATCGACGTACCGATCGTGGCCGCTGGTGGCATTGGTGACGCGAACGCCGTGAGGGTGGCGATGCACATGGGCGCCGACGCCGTCCGGATCGGTACCCGGTTCGTCGCGACGCGCGAGTCGAACGCCCATCCGGCGTACATCGACGCACTCGTCGATGCACGCGCCGAGGATTCGGTGCTCACGGAGGCATTCGGCGTCGGGTGGCCGGACGCTCCGCACCGCGTCCTGCGCTCGTCGATCGACGCGGCAGCGGCGACGGCCGAGGAGGTCGTCGGTCGAACACTCCTCTCCGATGGCACGGCGATGGCGATGCCCCGCTTCGGCTCGAGCTCCCCCAACCGCGATACGACCGGCGACATCTCGGCGATGGCCTTGTATGCCGGCCGGTCCGTCGGCTCCGTCGACAGGATCATGACTGCTGCCGAGGTGATCGCCGAGCTCACCGAAGCGTTCCGCTGATCGCCGTTCCGTTCGCAGGAACGCCGACTCTTCCTCGGCACGCGCCGTTGGAGCAGAGTAGGCAGATGGCCAAGCTGACCGCAGCGATCGTCGGTTCCGGGAACATCGGTACCGACTTGATGTACAAGCTCATCCGTTCGGCAACGATCGAACCGCGTTACATGGTGGGCGTCGATCCGAGAAGTGATGGGTTGGAGCGTGCACGCAAGGCCGGTCTCGAGGCATCGGCCGACGGCGTCGACTGGTTGCTGGCTCGCAACGAACTGCCCGATCTCGTCTTCGAGGCAACGAGCGCTTCTGTCCACATCGCGAACGCTCCGCGATACGCCGAGATGGGGATCCGGGCAATCGACCTCACACCGGCAGCGGTCGGGCCGTTCGTCGTGCCCAGTGCCAACATCGACGAACATCTCGACGCGGTGAACCTCAACATGGTGACGTGCGCGGGCCAGGCGACCATCCCGATCGTCCACGCCGTGGCCGCGGTCACCGACGTCGACTACGCCGAGATCGTCGCGACCGTCGCGTCAGTCTCAGCCGGCCCCGGCACCCGAGCCAACATCGACGAGTTCACCCGCACGACGTCGCGTGCGATCGCCGAGGTGGGTCGCGCAGGTCGCGGCAAGGCGATCATCGTGCTCAACCCCGCAGATCCTCCGCTGATCATGCGCGACACGATCTTCTGCCAGCTGCCGACCGACGCCGACGAAGTGCTCATCACCAAGGCCGTCGAGGACGCCGTCGCGAACGTGGCGCAGTATGTCCCGGGGTATCGCCTGAAGTCACCGCCGCAGTTCGGTGAGGCGCGGGACGGGACGCCGCGTGTTGCGGTGCTCGTCGAGGTGGAAGGTGCCGGCGACTACTTCCCGCCCTACGCCGGCAACCTCGACATCATGACC
>DASWRR010000480.1:0-4826 GCA_036403055.1 Ilumatobacteraceae bacterium
CGAGGAAGCTCCGCGTGTCGTCGTGGAGGCGATGGTCGTCGGGCCGGTTCTGTTCCTGGAACCTCCCCTTCAGGCCACTGGCGAAGTAGTTGGCGGCGTTGGTGGATGTCTCCGAGCCGAAGAGGTCGAGAGAGACGCTGAAGTGCAGGTTGAGATAGCGCTGCAGCAGATCGACGTTGATGGCGCCGTAGGGGGTGACGTCGTCGGTGTCGTGCTCCTTCATCAGTTGCACCGTTCGTTCGACGACGCGTCCGACTCCCGTCGCGCCGACGAACATGTGGTGCGCCTCTTCTTTCAACATGAAGTCGCATGTCCGCGACAGCGGGTCGAACGCGGACTCGCGCAACGATGCGAGCTGGAACTTGCCGTCGCGATCCGTGAAGTACGTGAACATGAAGAACGACAGCCAGTCGGGCGTCGGCTCGTTGAACGCGCCGAGGATCCGCGGCTTGTCGGTATCGCCGGAATGGCGTTCGAGCATCTCGTCCGCCTCGTCGCGGCCGTCGCGCCCGAAGTACCGATGCAGCAGGTACACCATCGCCCAGAGGTGGCGACCTTCCTCGACGTTGACCTGGAACAGGTTGCGCAAGTCGTACAAGCTCGGCGCGGTGAGACACAGGTGCCGTTGCTGCTCGACGGACGCCGGTTCGGTGTCGCCTTGAACGACGAGCAGCCGGCGAAGATCGGCGCGGTACTCGCCCGGCACCTCCTGCCACACCGGCTTGCCGCGGTGGTCACCGAACGCGATCCGACGATCCGGCTCGGGTTCCGCCAAGAACACTCCCCATCGGTAGTCAGGCATCTGCACGTGGCCGAAGTTGGCCCACCCTTCCTGGCCGACCGAGATCGCCGTGCGCAAGTACACCGGTGCGTCGTTGAACGCGACGGGCCCGAGCTGCTTCCACCACTCGATGAACTTCGGCTGCCACGACTCGAGCGCTCGTTGCAAGCGGAGGTCGCTTGCAAGATCGACGTTGTTCGGGATCTTCGCGTCGATGTCGACAGCGGTCAGGTTCGCAGTCATCGCCTCACACTCTCGCTCGGTCGTACGTCGGCCGCGACCCGCTGCCGAACCTGTGCAGGGCGCCGTCCGCACCGACCGCGTTCGGTCGCTGGAAGATCCAGTTCTGCCACGCGGTCAGGCGGGCGAAGATCTTCGTCTCCATCGTCTCGGGGCCGACGAAGCGAAGGTTCGCCTCCATCCCCGTGAGCGCATCGGGCGAGAAGCTGTTGCGCTCCTCCATCATCACTCGCACCTCGTCGTCCCAATCGAGGTCGTCGAACGTGAGCGTCACCAGCCCGGCGTCCAATGCTTCCGCGGCGTCGAGATCCTTGCCGATCCGATCCCTCGCAGAGGTGAACGCATCGTCGCGACCCCAGAACCGCGTTCGCAGCCTCGTGAGACCGTTTGACATGGCGAGCGGGCCGTCGTTGATCGGCGTCAGGCGGATGATGGCGTGTGGCTGATCGACGCCGGCCCGTGTCCCTTCGAGCATCAACGACCGGTCAGCAGCGAGCACGAGCTCGGCGAGGACACCGGCGAAGCAGCCACCCGGTTCGACCAACGCCACGACCGTGCGTGCCGAGACGTCCAGCCGCTTCAACGTTCGACGCCACAACAATCGTGTCTCACGAACCAGCCAGTGATCGGGTTCCATCATCAGCAGCTCTTCGGCGTCGCACACTGCTTCCGAATCGCCGACGGTTGTCAAGATCCACGTGCCGACGGTCGGTTCGTTGAACCGGAGATGCAGGATCGCGTGGTCGAGCTCGAGCGCCGCTCGAAGCAGCCACGCGTCCGCGCCGGCCGACACCAGCTCGTCGCCGGTCGCCGGTTGCGAATCCTGCGGAGCTCGGATCGTGAACCGCGCCGTACCGACCTCGCGGTCGATGTCGACATCGACGCAGGTCGAGCGCAATCCGTCGGTCGCGATCGTGGTCGAGCTGCCGAGCGCCGGCAGCGAAATCCGGACGGCATCACCGGGACGATCCGAGCGGGCTGCGGCGGCTGCGGCTCGCGATGCGACCAGTTCGTCGAACGAGCTCCGCGGTGCGATCGCATCGACAAGACCCCAGTCGACTGCCTGCTGCCCCTTCACTCCCTCGGTTCGCGTCGCGAACACGTCAGCGAGATCCCGACGCACGAATCGCTTGTCGACGACACGGGTGAGCCCACCTGTTCCGGGGAGCACGGCGAGGAGCGGGACCTCCGGCAGTGACACAGCGGATGCCCGGTCGTCGATCAGCAGGATCTCGTCGCACGCGAGTGCGAGCTCGTACCCGCCACCGGCGGCAGTCCCGTTGACCGCGGCGATCCACACCTGACCCGAGTTCGCCGAGGCGTCCTCGATCCCGTTGCGAGTCTCGTTCGTGAACTTGCAGAAGTTGACCTTGTGCCCGTGGCTCGACGTCGACAGCATCTGGATGTTCGCTCCGGCGCAGAACACCTTCTCGACGCCTCCCGTGACCACGACGGCTCCCACTTCAGGGTGTTCGAATCGGAGCCGCTGGACGAGGTCGTAGAGCTCGATGTCGACACTGAGATCGTACGAGTTGAGCTTCAACTCGTAGTCGGTGCGAAGGCCCGCATCCGGAGTCACGGCCATCGTGACCGTGGCGACGGATCCTTCGATCGTGAACCGCCAGTGCCGGTAGGTGTCGGGATCGGCAGCGAAACTGATCGATGGCTCGGCGGACACCTCGGCCCCTTTCGACGAGCTCACGTTACATCGCACCGCCGTCCGCGGACACGGCGTTGGGTGCACGTGTGGCGGCCCTGGTAGAGATGATTCGTGGACCCGTCCTGGACAGTGAACAGCGACGACGGATCGCGGATCGCGGCGTACGAGCTGGGTGGCGTCGGTGACGTCCTGCTCATTGCGCACGCCACCGGGCTGTGTGGCGCGATGTACCGACTCTTGACCGACAACCTCACCGACATGTTTCGCGTGGTGGCGATGGACTTCCGTGGGCACGGCGACTCCAGTCGCGCAGCGGGCCTCGACTACGGCTGGGACCGGATGGCCGACGACGTTGCTGCTGTCACGGACCACATCGGCAGCGGGCCGATCCACGCCTTCGGTCATTCGATGGGCGGCGCAGCGCTGCTGCTCGCCGAGCGCAATCGACCCGGGACGTTTCGATCCATGTTCCTTTTCGAGCCGATCGTCTTTCCCGACGACGTCTCGAAGTCGGGTCAGAACGCCATGGGCGACGCGGCGCGGCGACGGCGTGTCGAGTTCGACTCGCGCGCCGACGTGATCTACCGCTACGCCGGGCGGCCCCCGTTCAACCAGGTTCGTGCCGGGTTCCTCGCGGCGTACGCCGACAACGGGTTCGCGGACCAGCCGGATGGCACTGTGCGATTGAAGTGCCTCCCCGAGGTCGAGGCCGAGATCTTCGAGAACGGGCGTCAGATCGACCTCAGCATGGTCCAACACGTCACGGCCCCCGTCACCGTCGCTGTCGGGCACGAGGAGCCGGGCCCGAACCCTGCTCGGCTCGGTCCGCCGCTCGCCGACGCCTTGCCGCACGGACGTCTCATCACGTACGAGCACATCGGTCACTTCGGTCCGCTGCAGGACCCATGGACGATCGCCCGCGACATCGGATCAAACGCCGTTGGCCGAGCAGAATGACTCCGCCAAGCGGATGATCGACAACTGGCGCGCACCCCTTCTCTACGATGGGGGCATGTATCCGGTGCCGACCAGCCTGTCGCCAAGTCGTGTCGAGGCGTTCACGTCGTGCCCAATGGCGTTCCGCTTCGCCAGCATCGAACGGCTTCCCGAGTCACCGGGGCCGCACACGACGAAGGGTTCGCTCGTCCACCGGGTGCTCGAACTGCTCTTCGTGCACCCCGCTCCGGCGCGCACGATGGCCACGGCACACGCGTGCTTCCAACAGGCGGTCGACGAGTACTCGATCGACCCCGAGTTCACGCTGCTGAACCTCGACGACGATCAGCAGGAAGCGTTCATCGCCGACGCCTGGACACTGGTCGAGGCCTACTTCCGCATGGAGGATCCGACGACGATTCGCGAGATCGGTCTCGAGATCCGGCTCGAGGCGCAGGTCGGCTCATTGGCCCTGCGCGGCATCATCGACCGGCTCGAGCTCGATGCCGACGGTGGTCTCGTCGTCACCGACTACAAGACCGGTCGGGCGCCGAGCCTCAAGTACGAGCAGGGCCGCTTGGCCGGGGTGCACTTCTACTCGTTCCTCTGCGAAGAGGTGCTGGGCCGCCGACCGTCGGCCATCAAGCTGATGTACCTCCGTACGGGCGAGACCATCACCGCGCTGCCGTCGGCACAGTCCGTCAAGTTCATCACGACCCGCACGACGGCGGTGTGGAAGGCGGTCGAGCGGGCCTGCACGACCGGAGTGTTCCTGCCGCGGCAAGGCCCGTTGTGTGCGTCGTGCTCGTTTCAACAATGGTGCCCAGCCTTCGGCGGCGATCCTGCTCTTGCCGCGGTCGAAGCGCCACAGCAACACGCCGCGCTCGTCGCGTGAGAGCGGTCGAGTCGCTCGACCGCTGGGGGGACGAACAGCTCGAGCGCTTGCGCGGGCATCCACTTGCCGATCCGGTGTTCAAGACAGCCAGCGCCGTTGGTGACTTCAGCATGGTGTGGCACGCGATCGGCGTCGGTCGCGCGGTCCTCGATCCTTCCGTCTGGCGTCAGTCGGTCGTGATGTCGGGGCTCATTACGGCGGAGAGCCTCATCGTCAACCAGGGGATCAAACGGCTGTTCCGACGCACACGCCCGACGGAGTCGGGCGACCCGAGGTTTCCCGTTCGGCGGCCGTCGACGTCGAGCTTTCCGAGC
>DASWRR010000481.1:0-2488 GCA_036403055.1 Ilumatobacteraceae bacterium
AGCGCGTAGCTCTGGAACACCATCGCGACGTCGCGCGACTTCGGCTCGATGTCGTTGACCTTCACGTTGCCGATGAAGATGTCGCCGGTCGTCGGCACCTCGAGACCGGCGACCATCCGCAGCAACGTGCTCTTGCCGCAACCAGATGGGCCGAGGAGGATCATGAAGTCGTGATCCTCGATGTCGATGGTGACGTCGTCGACCGCCTTCACCAGATGTTCGCGGTCCCCGAACGTCTTGGTGATGTGCTCGAGACGAACCTGGGCCACGGCCGAACAGTAGGCCATCATCCTCTCGGTTGGTTACGATGCCGACGATGAATGACGGCCCCGAGACGCCCCTCGATCTCGACGCGATCGAACGAGATCTTGCCGACGTGGAGGTCGCGTTGACGCGCCTCGACGCCGGCACGTACTGGACGGACGAGATCACCGGCGTGGACCTCCCGCACGATCTGTTGCTGACGAACCCGACGGCTCGCCGACTGACGTGAGCAGAGCAGTTCGTTGGCGCCGCACGGCTCGCGTGTGGCGACTGACGGCGCGCAACGCCGGCCGGTTCCTGGCCCATCGCGTCCGCCGAACGGTTCGTCATCCCGATCGACGCGAGGCGCTCGATCAGCAGTTCGCGATCACCACCGCCGAGGACGTGGCGCGCGAGCTCGGGAACATGAAAGGCGCGCTGATGAAGTTCGGCCAACTGCTGAGCTTCATCATGGAAGCGCTACCAGAGGATGCCCAGCAGGCACTTGCAACGTTGCAGTCGGATGCCAAACCGATGGCGCCGCAACTCGCTGCCAAAGTGGTCACCGACGAGCTCGGTCAGGCGCCCGAGCGCGTCTTTCTCGATTGGCAGGCCACGCCCATCGCGGCTGCGAGCGTCGGGCAGGTGCACAGGGCGGTGACGCGCGACGGTCGTGACGTCGCGGTCAAGGTGCAGTACCCCGGTGTCGCCGATTCGATCGAGTCCGATCTCGACAACGCCGAGGCGTTCTACCGTCTCGGGACCGCCTTCGTCTTGAAGGGCCTCGACGCCAAGGCGCTCGTCGACGAGCTCCGGCATCGGATGCGCGACGAGCTCGACTACGAGCTCGAGGCGGCGAACCAGACGGAGTTCGCCGATCACTTCGCCGGCCATCCGTTCGTCCGAGTCCCGGCAGTCGACTCTGCAACGAGCACGAAACGCGTGCTCACTTCCGAGTGGGTGGACGGACTGGCGTGGGCCGAGTTCGCAGCCACGGCGTCGACCGAGGCGCGCCAACGCGCCGGCGAATCGATCTGGCGATTCGCGCAGTACTCGGTTCATCGCATCGGCGCGTTCAACGGCGATCCACATCCGGGCAACTACCGGTTCAGCGTCGACGGCGATGTCACCTTCCTCGACTTCGGGTTGGTCAAACGGTGGACGCCGCAGGAGTGGGAGCAGCTCGCGCCGAGCCTCGACGCAATCGTGGTGCACCGAGATCCGGACAGGCTCATCGAGGTGATGGAAGACATCGGCTTCCTCAGCCATGGGCACGGCTTGCCCGCCCAACAGGTGTACGACTACGTCAGCACGCCGTACAGGCCATACCTCTCCGACACCTTCACCTTCACGCGTGAGTTCGTGCGTGGCGCGATGTCGACAGTGATCGATGTCAACGGGCCTCACGCCGATGTGATCGCGAAGCTCAACATGCCCGCGAGCTTCGTCATCCTCGACCGGGTCGTGTGGGGTGTCAGCGCGATCCTCGGCAAGCTCGAAGTCACTGCGCCGTGGCGGGCGATGCTGTTGGAGTACCGCGACGGTGGAGCGCCTGCGACGCGTCTCGGTGAGCAAGAGCGCGACTGGCGCCTCGCATCGCGTAGCGAGCAGCGCCTGCGTCCGCGTTGACCTCACCGGAATCGCGCCTACTACTGTCCCGGAAGAGGAGTCCGCCATCGACACGCCGGCGGTGACTTATTCGCCAAGCGTCAGAGGGGGCACACGTGGCTGATCCACACAAGCCGAGGGCACCGTTCGCGCCGTGGGATCGGCGCGAGCTCCCTGGTGCGTTCGACGTCGAGGATTCGGCACGCCGCGTCGGCAACTACAAGTGGGCCGAGATGAAGCTGTTCGAGGCGCTCGGTGGTTGGGTCGCGACCGTGCCGGAGCTCGACGTCAAGATGCGCCTCGGGACGCACTGCTACAAGCACGCCTGGCATGCCGAGCTGTGGCACAAGAGGCTGCCGGAGCTCCGCGAGATGAACCCTGATCGGCTCACCCAACCGGCCAACGACGCGATGGTGCGCTTCGTGGAGGCGATGACCGAGCCGGAAGCTGCTGACATGACGATCGAGAAACTGGTCGGCGTCTATCGGGTGTTCATCCCGCACTTCATCTCGGCGTACACGTATCACCGCAACAACACCAGCCAGATCACCGATGCGCCCACGATCCGCTCGATCAACTTCATCCTTCAGGACGAGTTCGACGACTGGCGCGACGGCGAGATGCTGCTGCAGTCGCT
>DASWRR010000482.1:0-5169 GCA_036403055.1 Ilumatobacteraceae bacterium
AGTTCACCTACGCGCACGTGGCTGGCGAGTCACCGGACCTGGTGTCCTCCGTTCGCGAGGCGTTGTCGACCGCGATGTGATCGAAACCGGGCAGCCCCAGAACCGTACGTGGCGTTCTGGGGCTGCGCGGTTCGGGTGTCGCGCCGGTCGAGACAGACAGAGGTCAGCAGCGGATCAGCGGCGGCGGATCGCTGGGTGGGGCAGCGGGGTCCACTTCGGGCGCTGCAGCAGAATCGCCATCTGGTCGTACACCGGTCGGCCGACCATCTCGATGATCTCGTCGCGGAGGTAGACGTACGCCGGCACGCCGCTCGTGAAAGCGTCGTCGCTCTCGGTGCACCACCAGTGGAAGTCGGCGCCACCGTCGCCCCAATCGCGCCGCTTCCACTCGCGCAGGGTCGACGTGACGTACCCGTTGTCGTCCGTGTGATGTTCGAGGCGGAGCGGCAACTGCCAGCAGACGTCCGGCTTCCAGTCGATGTACCGCTCGCCGGCCTCGAGCGCGGCGATGTGCAAGGCGCAGCCTGCGCCGCCGTGGAAATCGGGTTGGTTGTGGAAGATGCAAGCGCCCTTGACGACTCGCGTCTTCGTCGAGCCGTCCTCGGTCTCGAGCACACCCTTGTTGTGGCCCTTCTTGTAGTTCTGCCAGTGCCGCGGTTCGAGGCGGGTCAGCGCGTCGAGCACCGTTTGCACGTCGGCGTCGTCGATGAAGTGGGCGCCGTGGGTGCAGCATCCTTGGGCGAGGGCGGTGGCGTCGAAATCGAGCACGCCTTTGCACCCGGCGCCGTAGATGCAGTTCCAGTTCGAACGGAGGAACGTTGCGTCGAACACCCACGTTCGTCGGTCGTTGTCGTCTTCGAAACTGACCCATTCGTGAACATCGATCGGGCCGGCGGGCGGTTGCTCGGTTGGAGGCGCGGAATGCTTGGGCACGCGCTGAAACTACCTCGGTAGGCTGGCAACTCCATGGCCACACCACCACAGAACGCCGATCAGCTGCGCGACGCCTTCATCGATTTCTTCGCGTCGCGCGCACACACGGTGGTGCCGTCCGCGAGCCTTATCCCGCACGATCCGACGGTGCTGTTCACGGTGGCGGGCATGGTGCCGTTCAAGCCGTACTTCGTCGGCGACGAGGTGCCCCCGTACAAGCGTGCGGTCAGCAGCCAGAAGTGCGCCCGCGCCGGCGGTAAGCACAACGACCTCGACGACGTCGGGCGGACCAAGCGTCATCTCGTGTTCTTCGAGATGCTCGGCAACTTCAGCTTCGGCGACTACTTCAAGAGTGAGATCATCCCGTGGAGCTGGGAGCTCACAACCGAGACGTTCGGCATCGACGGCGACAAGCTGTGGATCACCGTCCACGACAGCGACGACGAAGCGGAAGCGATCTGGCACGAGCAGGTCGGCGTGCCGATGGACCGCATCCAGCGCCTCGGCGACAAGGACAACTTCTGGCAGATGGGCGACACGGGTCCGTGCGGCCCGTGCAGCGAGATCCACATCGACCGCGGCCCTTCGTTCGGTCCGGATGGCGGGCCGCTCGGCGACCCGCAGGGCGACCGGTTCATGGAGTTCTGGAACCTCGTCTTCATGCAGTACAACCAGGCTCCAGACGGCAGCCGGACGCTGCTGCCGAAGCCGTCGATCGACACCGGCCTCGGTCTCGAGCGGATGCTGTGCTTGCTGCAGGGCGTCGACGCCGTGTGGGAGACCGACTTGATGATGCCGCTCATCGATCAAGCGTGCAGCCTCACCGGCAAGACATACACGCCGGGCGATTACGACGATCGCGACGCGTTCGCGATGCGCGTCCTGGCCGAGCACGCGCGCAGCAGCACGATGCTCGTCAGCGACGGCGTGTTCCCGTCCAACGAAGGACGTGGGTACGTGCTGCGGCGGATCATTCGTCGTGCAGTGCGGTACGCGTACCTCCTCGGTACCGAGAAGTTGGTGATGCCGACCCTCGTCGAGACGGCCGTCGACATCATGGGCAATGCGTACCCCGATGTCTCGAAGAACCGCGACTTCATCGTGGGTGTGCTGACGCGTGAGGAAGAGCGCTTTCGTCAGACGTTGAAGCACGGCCTGTCGATCCTCGAGGACGAGCTCGCGGTGGATCGGCCGCAGCTGCCGGGGTCGACGGCGTTCCTGCTGCACGACACGTACGGGTTCCCACTCGAGCTCACCGAGGAGATCGCCGGCGAACGCAACATCCCGGTCGACCTCGACGGCTTCGAGACCGAGATGAAGGCTCAGCGAACCCGAGCCAAGGCGGCGCGCAAGGGCAACGCGACCGACGACGATCGGCTCGACACCTACCGCGAGATCGTCGAGCAGTTCGGCATCACCGACTTCCTCGGGTACACCGACGACACGACGGAATCACGTCTCCTCGCCGTCGTGCCGAACGACGACGGCACGGTCGAGCTCTTCCTCGACCGCACACCGTTCTACGCCGAGAGCGGCGGTCAGGTCGGCGACACGGGCACCATCGAGTCCGCCGATGGCGGCCGCGCTGAGGTGGTCGACACCACGTACGCGCTGCCGGGACTGCGACGTCACACGGCACGGATCACCGCCGGCTCGCTGCAAGCCGGAAGCTCCGTCACGGCGAGCATCGACGTCGGCCGTAGGGCGGCGATCCGTCGCAATCACACGGGCACCCATGTCTTGCACTACGCCTTGCGCAAGGTGCTTGGCGAGCACGTGAAGCAGGCTGGATCCTTGGTTGCGCCGGACCGGCTGCGGTTCGACTTCAGCCACTACGACGCGGTGACGGACGAACAGATCGTCGAGATCGAACGCATCGCCAACAACGAGACGCTCGCCAACTCGCCGGCGCGCATCTTCGAGACCACGAAAGACGAGGCGGCCGCGCTCGGGGCCATCGCGTTCTTCGGTGACAAGTACGGCGACATCGTCAGGGTGCTCGAGGTCGGCAACTCGATCGAGTTGTGCGGTGGCACGCACGTTCGGGCATCCGGTGACATCGGGTTGATCAAGATCATCAACGAATCGTCGATCGGCTCCAACCTGCGTCGCATCGAGGCGGTCACCGGGGAGAACTCGGTCCGCCTGCTGCAACGCGACGAGAAGCTGGTTGCCGATGTCGCGCGGCTCGTCGGCTCGCCGACCGATGAGGTCATCGGCGGTGTCCAGCGAAGGCTCGAGGAGATCAAGACGCTGCACGACGAGATCAAGGCGTTGCGCGGCCAACTCGCGACCGGTTGCGCCTCCGAGTTGGCGTCTGCCGCAGTCGACGGTGTCGTGGTCACTCGCGTCGACGGGATCAGTCCCGGAGACCTTCGTGACCTTGCGATCGCGGTGCGTCAACAAACTGATGTGCACACCGTGGTGCTGGGCGGTGTCACCGACACCGGTGGCGTCGCGCTGGTTGCCGCGGTCACGTCGAGCTCCGGCAAGGTTGCCGGCGATCTCATCAAGAATGCCGCCAGAGCAGTGGGCGGTGGTGGTGGCGGCAAGGGCGACATCGCGACTGCCGGCGGCAAGAATCCTGAAGGCCTCGACGAGGCGTTGCGCATCGCTGCGGAGGCGGCCGCCAGGTGACCGACCCGGCGATCCGAGCGCTCGGCATCGATCTCGGGTCGAAGCGAATCGGTGTCGCAATCGGCGATCGAACGGGCACGATCGCCTCGCCGCTGCAGGTGCTGCAGCGCAGCGGCAGCGTGCGACGCGATCATCAGGCGATCGCGGCGATCGTCGTCGAGGAGGAAGTCGACATCGTCGTCGTCGGGCTGCCGCTGAACATGAACGGATCATCGGGTCCAGCTGCGAAGGCTGCCATCGACGAGGCCGCAGCACTGGCTACCGTTGTGGCCGTGCCGGTGGTGACATTCGACGAGCGACGCACGACCGTGACGGCGGATCAGGCGATGATGGAGTTCAAGATGCGCGCCGAGGCCCGCCGACGAATCGTCGACAAGATCGCGGCGGCCGTCATGCTGCAGAACTGGCTGGACGCAGGCGGGCCGCGATGATCTGCAGGCCACCATGCTGATCCGCCGGGGCAACACGCTCGAGGAACGCGACTGGAAGCACGACCCGTGGGACGACCCTGACATCACCGATGCGCTCGTGATCGAGCGCCCGCGCCGTCAGCACCGCATCGTCAAGTACGTCGTCTACCTCACCGGGATCCTCGTCGTGACCGCGTTGATCGTGTCCGGCTGCGTCGGGTTGTGGTACCTGCGTCAGGTGAACCCGTCGGGTGATCCGGGTGCAGTGCAGGTGTTCACCGTGCTGCCGACGGATTCTGTGGAGACGATCTCCGAACGGCTGCAGGACCGCGGCGTGATCACCAACGCCCGCGTCTTCCGGTACTACGTGGATCACAACGGCGGCCTCGTGCTGACACCCGGCGACTACGAGTTACGACCGCGGGACCACCTCGGCAACCTGATGCGCGTCTTGAGGACACCGCCGTCGTTGACCTACACGAAGGTCACGTTCCCAGAGGGGTTCACGCTCGAGAAGATGAGCGAGCGGCTGTCGGCGAAGTTGCCGCGCACCGACCCTGCCGCGTTCATGGCCGCGGTCACCGACGGATCGGTGGTGTCGCCGGTTCCCGGTCAGCCCGACGGACTCACCACGTTGGAAGGCCTCCTGTTCCCCGACACCTACCAGATCTCTGCCGACGAGACGCCGAGCCACATCGCGCAACGCATGGTCGACCTGATGGATCTCGTGCTCCGGCAAGAGGATGTCGTCGCGAAGGGTTATGCGCTCGGGTTGAACGCGTATCAAGTGCTCATCATCGCGTCGATGATCGAGAAGGAAGCGAAGGTCGACGAAGATCGTCCGAAGATCGCGAGGGTCATCCTCAACCGACTCGCGCTCGGCATGCCACTGCAGATCGACGCGACGTTGCTCTACGGCCAGCCGCCCGGATCATCGCCGACTGCACTCAGCCAGATCGACACGCCGTACAACACGTATCTCCACACCGGCTTGCCGCCGACACCGATCGCGAATCCGGGCCGTGCCTCGATCCAGGCGGTCGTGAACCCGGCGCCCGACCCGTCGCAGGGCGATCCCATCTGTGTCGCCCTGCCGGTCCCGACGGATTGCCACTACTTGTACTACGTGGTCGCCGACGAGGACGGCCGTCATGCGTTCGCCGCGACGCTCGAACAGCACAACATCAAC
>DASWRR010000483.1:0-6584 GCA_036403055.1 Ilumatobacteraceae bacterium
CAGAGGATGTGCGTGCGGGAAGCGTGACCGCTTCGGCGAGGTGCGGCGATGGTGCGGTCGCGTGCGGGAACGCCATGGCGGCCACGAACAGCGCTTGGAACTGCGGCTCGGTCGCGGTCTCGATCTTGACGACCGCCCGCGCAGCCGATTCGAGCTCGTCGCGCGCCTGCATCGACAACAGCGCTCGCACCGCGCCGGCGCCTGCGGCGTTCCCGACGGAACGTACGGCAGCGACCGGCGCGTCGGGAACGAGCCCGAGCACCAACGCGTACAGCGGATCGATGTGCGCACCGAATGCACCCGCCAGTCGCATGTCGTCGAGCGACTCGACGCCGGCGTGACCCATCAGCAAGTCGATGCCGGCGCGCAGCGCGGCCTTGGCCAGCTGGATGGCGCGGACGTCGTTCTGCGTGATCGACAGCTCGGCGGCATCGCTGCGATGCAGCACGTAGCGGAACGTGCGGTCGTCGGCGACGATGTGCTCGCACGTACCGGCCATCTCACCGCGCACGACACCTTCGGAATCGATGACACCGGAGAGGAACATCTCACCGATGACCTCGATGATTCCGGAACCACACACGCCACTGATCGTCAGGTGTTCGGTTGCGGCGGCGAATGCCGGATCATCGCTCCACAGGTCGGAGCCGATCACCTTGAAACGCGGCGCAAGCGTCGTCCGGTCGATGCGCACACGCTCGATTGCGCCGGCGGTCGCTCGTTGCCCGCACGAGATCTGCGCTCCTTCGAACGCCGGGCCCGTGGGGCTCGATGCGGCGAACTGTCGGTCTGAGCAACCGAGGACGATCTCGGCGTTCGTGCCGACGTCGACGAGCAACTGCCAGTCCTTGCCGCGATGCGGTCCCTCGGCGAGCATCGCCGCGGTCGTGTCTGCGCCGACGTGCCCGGCGATGCACGGCCCGACGAAGGCCCGCGCTGTCGGGAATGCGAGACCGAGATCCAAGGCCGTCGTGCGGATCGCTTCGGCGCTCGCGAGCGTGAACGGCGCCTGTCCGAGCGGAGTCGGGTCGATGCCGACCACGATGTGATGCATGATCGGATTGCCGACGATGACCACGTCGAGCAACTCGTCCGCCGGTGCAGCAGCCTGACGCAAGAGGTCGGTGATCAACTCGTTCAGCGCGGCGCGGATGCACGCTGTCAGTTCCTTCTCACCACCGGGGTTCATCATCACGTACGACACCCGGCTCATCAGGTCCTCGCCGAAACGGATCTGCGGATTCATCATCCCCGCAGTTGCCAGCACCTCGCCGGTCGACAGATCGCAGAGGTGGCCGGCGACGGTCGTCGACCCGACATCGATCGCGACGCCGAGCGCGGTGTCGACGAATCCCGGCCAGATCGCGACGGCCGTTCCGTCGCGGTCGACCGCGATCGTGACCGAGCCCTGATCGTTGGCCGCCGCCTTGTGCGCAGCTCGGAGGACGGTTGTGCTCCAGGTTCGAACGGATGCACCGTGTGTTCGCACGACGGCGTCACCGATCAGCTCGGTCACCGACTCGGAATCACCGAGCACAGCGCGCGGAACGTCGACGTTGTACAACGTGAACTGGGGATCGATGACGAGCCCCGTGAGATCGATCGTCTTGCGCACGACCTGCTTGTGGACCTGGCTCTCCGACGGCACCGAGATCACCGCGTCGGCGAGCACGGTCGCGGCGCAGCCGAGGCGTCGTCCTTCGCGGAGCGGCCGGCGGGCATTGCCCTTCGTCTCGTAGTCGACCTCCACGGGCGACCAGTCGGACAGCGCCGTCGCCTTGCTGTCGATCGCCCACTTGGCGAACGATCCGGTCGACGGCTCGATCTGGCACCGTCCGCAGATGCCTCGTCCTCCGCACACCGAATCGAGGTCGACCCGGAGCTGGCGCGCCGCGGCCAACACCGTGGTGCCGGTGTCGACGTCGCCGGTCAGGCCGGAAGGTGTGAAGACGATTCGGGGCATGCGGTCTACTCGGTGGTGCGACGCCTGCGTCGTCCTTCGCGCTCGTCCGACGCGGCGGTCGGCGCACGGTTGGCGCGGATCCACGCGGCGCAGTCCTTGTCCTGCCCCGCGAGCACGTCGGCGGCCATGACGCACGCCTTCACTTCGGGGTGCATCGGGTTCATGATCGCGGAGGTCATGCCGGCGCCGATCGCCATCGCGAGGAACGTGCCCGTGACCTGATGGCGGTTGGGAAGCCCGAAGCTGACGTTCGATGCGCCGCAGATCGTGTTGACCTTCAACTCGTCGCGCAACCGCCGGATCAGTTGGAACGCGTGCTGACCGGCCTGACCGAGCGCACCGATCGGCATCACCAGCGGATCGACGATGACGTCGGATGCAGGGATGCCGAAGTCCGCGGCGCGCTCGACGATCCTCTTGGCGACTGCGAACCGCACATCGGGGTCCATCGAGATGCCGGTCTCGTCGTTGGAGATCGCGACCACCGCCGCGTTGTACTTGGCGACCAGTGGCATCACCCGCTCGAGGACCTCGTCCTCGCCCGTGACCGAGTTGACCAGAGGCTTGCCCTCGTAGACGGCGAGC
Source organism: Ilumatobacteraceae bacterium (assembly GCA_036403055.1). Taxonomy (GTDB): domain Bacteria; phylum Actinomycetota; class Acidimicrobiia; order Acidimicrobiales; family Ilumatobacteraceae; genus JAENVT01. Next base: position 2,549 of record DASWRR010000483.1, read on the forward strand.
CCTGCTTCCAACGCGGCGATGATCGAGGAGTCGATCGAGAGCGGCACATCGGTGATCGATTGCACGAGCTTGATCGCCTTCGCCAACATCGCCGGCTCATCGGCGAGCGGGATGCCGGCGTTGACGTCCAGCATGTGCGCGCCGGCGGCGACTTGCGCGAGCGCATCAACCTCGACCCGGCTGAAGTCGCCGTTCTTCATCTCCTCGGCCAGCAGCTTTCGCCCGGTCGGGTTGATCTTCTCGCCGATCATCACGAACGGGCGTCCGAAGCCGATCACGACCTCTCGTGTGGCTGAGCTGACAACGGTGTCGGTCACGTGTTCTCCTGTTGGTCCGTGTCTGCGTTCTGAACATCTGTCTCGCCGTCTTCGTCGTCGAGCTCTTCGAGGGCGGCGAGCACATCGCGGTCGATTGCGTCCGTCGTGACGACGTCCGCCTCCCAGCCTCCGTAGTACGCGAGCAGCCCGAGCCGATCGCGGTTGTACTCGCGTTCGATGGCATCGGCCGCCGACTGCGCTTCCTGGGCGAGGTCACCCGAGATGGGACGGCTCTCGCGGCGCCACTGCGCTACTTCTTCATCCGCCGTGTAGATCCCGGCCTTGCGCTTGGCGCGATCGACCGCTCGTTGGAACTTGCCGCCGAGCACGACCTGATGGCGATCGCGACCTTCTTGAGCGTTGACCTGTGCGGGGATGTCGCGCCAGTAGATCACGATCAGTTCACGGTTGCTGCGGCCCGGTCGAGCCATCACGCGACCCGTCGTGACAGCGCGACGGCGATGCCTTCGGTGACCGCTTCACGGAACGGCTCCATGCCGACGTGTCGATGCTCGAACTCGAGCCCGAGACGCTCAGCGGCGGCTTTGGCCCTGTCGACGATCGCGTCGTTCTCGGTCTGGGATATCAAGACGACGCGGCGATAGTTGCCGAAGTACAGCTCGAGCAGCTGCGGATGGCGGTCGAGGCCGAGGCCCTGCCACAGCAAGGCGTCGAAGTGCTTCGCCAGGAAGTCGGTGAGGAAGAACGTGCCGAGCTCCTCTTCGTGCATCGCGGCGAACTGCGGACTGCCGCTGAAGAACTCGTAGCAGTGCGAGCCCGCGAGCCGCGTTGCCTCGGGATGACGCTCGAGCAGCGAGTCGAGTGCGCCGCCGGTGCCGCAGTCGGCATAGGCGATGAAGACAGCGCGTCCTTGCTGCACCGCGTCGTCCAGCAATGGCTCGATGGCCGGAACGATTCGTTCGGGCCGGTTGTGCAGGTTCGCCGGGAGGTACGTCACCTCGACCGCGTCGGCAAGACCTTGCGCTCCGAGGACAGCTCGCAGTTCCGAGGCAAGGGCTCCGCAGGCGATGACGAGTGGCGCGACAGTCATCCCGATGTCCGTCGCTTCAGGCCACCGACGGGCCGGGTGGCTCGGCCCTCAACCGGTCGCGCCGTGCGCTGACCAACGCCTTCGCGGTCTCGGCCGCAACCGCGGCGTCGCGGCAGTATGCATCCGCGCCCACTGCCTGACCGAACTCCTCGTTGAGCGGGGCGCCGCCGACGAGCACGAGGTACTTGTCGCGCAAGCCCTTCTCGATCAGCGTGTCCACGACGACCTTCATGTACGGCATCGTCGTGGTGAGCAGCGCCGACATTCCCAAGATGTCGGGCTGGTGCAACTCGAGCGCGGCCAAGAACTTGTCGACGTCGGTGTTGATGCCGAGATCGATGACTTCGAACCCGGCGCCCTCGAGCATCATTGCGGTGAGGTTCTTGCCGATGTCGTGGATGTCGCCCTTGACGGTCCCGACGACGACCTTCCCGATGGACTCGGCACCCGTCTCGACGAGCAACGGTCGCAGGACGGCCATGCCGGCCTTCATCGCGTTGGCGGCGAGCAGGACTTCCGGAACGAACAGGATGCCGTCACGAAAGTCGATGCCGACGATGCGCATCCCTTCGACGAGGGCGTCGTTCAGCACCTTGTCGGGACCCCAGCCGCGGTCGAGCAGGATCGTGGTGCCCTCGAGGATCTCGTCGGCGAGACCGTCGTAGAGATCGTCGTGCATCTGCGCGACGAGGTCCTCGTTGCTCAGCGTGGCGAGGTCGAGATCGTCTTGTTCACTCATTGAGTCGGCTCCGTCTGACGTACCGGTCGTTCCACGATGCAGAATCGACCCGTATCGTGGAACACCCTACCACACCAAAATTTACTAGAGTCATTCCAGGTCTGCGCCCTCAGACCGATAGACAATGCAAGCAGAGACTCGAGAAGGAGAGACGCGGTGGTGGCGCGGGCACAACGGAGCCGTCGGATCGAGTGGGTCACACTCGGATTGTTCGCTGGTTTCTATGCCGCGTGGCTCGTTGTGGTTCTCGACCATCGAGCACTGCCGTGGCCGGCCGAGATCCTCATGCTCGGCATGCTCGGCGGCTTCTACATGTCGTTGCAGCACGAGGCGCTGCACGGCCATCCGACGGGCTGGCGCGGCGTCAACACAACGCTCGCGTTCGCGCCGCTGTCGCTGTGGCTGCCGTACCTGGGGTACCGGGCGAGCCATCTCGTGCACCATCACACCGATCTCACCGACCCGCAGTTCGACCCGGAGTCGTTCTACCTCCGTCCGTCGGACTGGGCCTCGGCGGGTGTCCTCGAACGTTCGTACATCCTCGTCACGAGGACGATGATCGGGCGTCTCACGGTCGGCGCCGTGCACAGCATCGTTCGGTACCTGTGGCGTGAGCTGCGGTCGCTGCGGTCGAGTCGGGCGGCAGCGCGCCGTTGGGCCGCCCACACCGCCGCCGCGATCGCTCTGGGATGGTGGCTGTTCGCTGTCGTCGAGATCCCCGTGTGGGAGTACCTCGTCGGCTTCGTCGTGATGGGCCAATCGTTGACGTTGCTGCGGTCCTTCGTCGAGCACTGTGCTGTCGCCGATGGGACTCGGTCAGCGGTCGTCAAGGCCGGGCCGGTGATGTCGTTGATGTACCTCAACAACAACCTCCATCACACCCACCACGCCCAACCGTCGACTCCGTGGTACTCGCTTCCTGATCTGCACCGCGCGATGGACAGCGATCAGTCCGCCGCCGTGGGTGCAGGCCTCTACAGTCGTGGCTACCTCGAAGTCGCCCGACGAAACTTTGTGAAGCCGTTCTGCCAGCCCGACCACCCTCTGTCCCCGGGCGCTCGCCCGTTCGGGGCGCGCGGCCTGCGATGACCATCGCCTCGCTGGCGATGTACCCCTTCCTGCCCCTTCGTAGTGCATTCGAGCGGCTGTGGGACGGCGTGCGGTCACGCATCTCGTTCGATGCACCCGAGCTCGACTGGGACACTGATCCACTCGTCGCGTGCCGCAGCGCCGACTTGCTCCTCGGGCAGACGTGCGGATGGCCGTTGGTCACCGACCTCGCCACGAGCGTTCGGGTCATCGGCACGCTCGACTGCGATGTCGACGGTGTGGCCGACGGAACGTACTGCTCGGTCCTCGTGACGGGCACCGGCGACGACCTCGATGAGCTGTTGCGTCGCGAGGATCTGGTCGTCGCGGCAAACTCCGACGACAGCCTGTCGGGGTGGATCAGCCTGCGGTCGGTCGCCTTCGACCATGGCGCGACGCTCGATCGCGTCCTATGCACAGGTGCTCACCTTGCGTCACTCGAAGCGGTGCGCAGTGGACGCGCTCATCTTGCAGCGATCGACGCCATCTCCTTCGCGCATCTCGGTGGCGACGGCGTGACGGTCGTGGGTCACGGTCCACGCGTGCCCTGCTTGCCGCTGGTCACGGCGATGTCGTCGAGCGACGCGACGGTCGACGAACTGCGCTCGGCCTTCGCCGCGTCCGTGCGCGACCCAAGGCTTGCCGACGCATGCGCAGCACTGAAGATCCGTGACTTCATCGTTCGTGACCTCAGCGACTACCAGGGAATTTCGAAGCTCACCGAAGTATGGTGACGCGCCATGGCGCGCACCGCGGATCCTCGGCTCAAGCGCGAGCTCCTCGACCGCGTCGTGCTGCATCTGGCGAACCGCGGGCTCGCGGAGACCACGCTGCGACCGA
>DASWRR010000484.1:0-4417 GCA_036403055.1 Ilumatobacteraceae bacterium
CGGCGACACGCCGCAACGGCTTCTTCGCGACGAACACGACGGACCACGCAATCGAACCACGCCGGAAGTCGATGCGCTGGCGAGTCGGATGAATCGCCACCGGTGGGGCGACATCGAGCCGGAACCCACACCGCCGACGACCGGACCGACGATCCCGGTCAGCCGTGGTCTTCTCGGCTGACGGAACTGGCTACGCTTTCAGACCAATGTGGTGTGCTCCAGAGTGATGATCGCGAAGTCGGCTCGGCACATCACCGCCGAGGCCGCAGCGGCAATGGTGTGGAGCGAGACGCCCGGACCAACGGGCTCATCCCTCGATCGTTCTCGTAAGTCGCGTCGCCCTTCTCCGGAAGGAGGTCAGGCGACGCCGCAGACGTCGAGGGCCACCAGGGCGAGCGCCCTTGCCGTGATCACGACATCGGGTATCGAAACGAACTCGTCGGGCCCGTGCGCGATGTGGGCGTCGCCGGGGCCGTACTGCAACGTCGGGATGCCGCCGATTTCCGTGAGCAGCCGGAGATCGCTGCCGTACGGTGCGATCCACGAATCCTGGGCGCGTCCCGACGACGCGATTGCGTGCGCGTCACCGACACGTCGGGCGAGGTCGCTGTCCGCCGGCAGCTGTCCTGACGCGAACTGCCCTCCCCACCACTCGACCTCGACCGGATGGTCGCGCAGCCAGGGGTCTGCATCGCAGGCCTCCGCCACGGCGCGTTCGAGATCGATGCGAGCGTCGGCGACCACCTCGCCCAACGCAACGCCGAGCCGACCTTCGGCGACGAGAAGGTCGGGTACCGATGATGCCCAGTCACCAGCACGAACCGTCCCGATCGACAGCGGGTGCGTGAGACCGAACTTCGACGTGGCGGGGTCGATGTCGCGGTGCCGCCGCGTCTCCAGATCTGCCAACGCACGCCACACCGGCCAGAACTTCTCGATCGCACTGACGCCATCGGTCCTCCGCGAGGCATGCGTGGCGTGTCCGCGGATCCGCAGCCGGAAGGTGAGCGCACCGGCGTTGCCGGGCACGAGATCGAGACCGGTCGGCTCGGGGATGACGCATGCATCGGCGCGCCATCCGCGCAGCAACGTTGAATATGTTCCGAGGCCGCCGTCTTCCTCGCCCTGCACGGACGCCAGCAGCAGATCGCCCCGCAGCCCGATCCCTGCGCGACGAATTGCCTGAACCGCCCAGTGGGCGGCGATCAGGCCCGCCTTCATGTCACACGTGCCGCGACCCATGAGCTTGTCCTCGCGCAGCGATGCGCTGAACGGATCGTCCGACCATGCGTTGCGGTCGCCGTACGGGACGACGTCGATGTGGCCGTTCAACATCAATGACGGACCGTCACCGGTGCCCGTCCCGGGAAGGCGGGCGACGAGCCCCCACGCCTCGTCGCGCTCGACCTCCATCCCAGGAAAATCCGCTCGCCGTTGAACGTCGGCGAGATCGATCTGCCAGTGGTCGACGTCGAGTCCGCCGTCCGAGTACAGCGCCGCCATGTGCGACTGACCGGTGTTCTCGTCGGACGTGCCGCTGATCGACGGGATGCGCACAACGGCCCGTAGTTCGGTGACCATCTCCGCGGTCATGTCCTCGACGTGCTGCAGGACGGTCGCCCGCGCACGGTCGGTCATGCCAACGACCCTACTGTCGTCGGGGCCCGCGCTCGCCTCGGCTGCGACGCCGTTCGCACGAGGCGCGAGACTGCGCAAGAATCGGTGCGACGTCGACCGCCATTGACCAACAGCGAAACCGCCCAACAGGAGAGGACCACATGTCCGACAGCAGCGAGAGCGAGAACCCAGCGATCCCATCGCCGACACCGGTGCCGACTCGACCCCGGACGAACCGCGATTGGTGGCCCAACCAGCCGGAGTTGCAGGTGCTGCACCAGCACACGCCGCGGCCGCATCCGCTCGGCGACGACTTCGATTACAAGGCCGCGTTCGCGACGCTCGACGTCGACGCGTTGAAGCACGACATCTTCGATGTGATGACGACCTCGCAGGAGTGGTGGCCGGCTGACTACGGGCACTACGGCCCGCTCTTCATTCGCATGACGTGGCACGCCGCCGGGACCTATCGCATCGCCGACGGCCGCGGCGGAGGCGGCAGCGGCGCGCAGCGCTTCGCCCCGCTCAACAGCTGGCCGGACAACGCCAACCTCGACAAGGCGCGTCGCCTGCTGTGGCCGGTGAAGCGCAAGTACGGGGCGAAGATCTCGTGGGCCGATCTGATCGTGTTCGCCGGGAACTGCGCATTGGAATCGATGGGGTTCCAGTCATTCGGCTTCGGCTTCGGGCGCGAGGACATCTGGGAGCCGGACGAGATCTTCTGGGGGTCCGAAGACACCTGGCTCGGCGATGAGCGCTACAGCGGCGACCGCGAGCTCGCGGCACCGTTCGGCGCCGTGCAGATGGGTCTCATCTACGTGAACCCCGAAGGACCGAACGGCAACGCGGACCCGATGTCTGCGGCGCGCGACATCCGCGAGACCTTCGCGCGGATGGCGATGAACGACGAAGAGACGGTTGCGTTGATCGTCGGCGGCCACACCTTCGGCAAGTGTCACGGTGCAGTCGGCAACGAGTGCGTCGGCCCGGAGCCCGAAGCGTGTCCACCGGAGGCGCAAGGGCTCGGCTGGAAGAACACCTGTGGCGCGGGTAAGGGAGCCGACACGTTGACCAGTGGCCTCGAGGGGGCGTGGACCAACAACCCGACGAAGTGGGACAACGGATTCCTCGACAACCTCTATGGCTTCGAGTGGGAGCTGACGACTAGTCCCGCAGGCGCCAAGCAGTGGAAGCCGGTCGATCCCGCTGCCGCCGGCAACGTGCCCGATGCGCACGACCCGTCGAAGCGGCATGCACCGATGATGTTGACGACCGATCTCGCGCTCCGCGTCGACCCGTTGTACGCGCCGATCTCGAAGCGGTTCCACGAGAATCCGGATCAGCTGGCCGATGCGTTCGCGAGGGCGTGGTACAAGCTGTTGCATCGCGACATGGGTCCCGTGTCTCGCTACCTCGGACCGTGGGTGCCGGAACCGCAGCTGTGGCAGGACCCGATTCCCGGTGTCGATCACGAACCCATCGGCGACCCCGACATCGCTGGGCTCAAGCAGAAGATCCTCGACGCCGGACTTTCCGTCTCGCAACTCGTGTCGACCGCGTGGGCGGCGGCGGCGAGCTTCCGCGGCACCGACAAGCGAGGTGGAGCGAATGGTGGGCGTATCCGCCTCTCTCCCCAGAAGGACTGGGAGGTCAACTCGCCGACCGAGTTGGCAACGGTGCTGAGTGCGCTCGAGCAAGTGCAGCAGGATTTCAACGGTGCTCAGTCGGGCACGGCGAGGGTCTCGCTCGCGGACCTCATCGTTCTCGGCGGATGCGTCGGCGTCGAACAGGCGGCGCGCGCCGCTGGTCGCCAGGATGTGTCGGTGCCGTTCGTTCCCGGGCGCAGTGATGCGTCGCAAGAAGAGACGGACGCCGACTCGTTCTCGGTGCTGGAGCCGACGGCCGACGGCTTCCGCAACTATCTCCGAAGCGGCGTGAAGCTGTCGCCGGAGACGTTGCTCATCGAACGCGCCAACATGCTGACGCTGACGGCTCGCGAGATGACGGTCCTCGTCGGCGGCATGCGCGCGCTGAACGCCAACTTCGGGAACTCGCAACACGGTGTGTTCACCGATCGGCCCGAGGCCCTGACGAACGACTTCTTCGTCAACCTCCTCGACATCCGCACGGAGTGGCAGCCGTCCGCCGCCAGCGAGAACGTCTACGAAGGGCGTGATCGAACGACCGGCGAGGCGACATGGACCGCGACCGCGGTCGATCTCGTCTTCGGATCGAGCTCGGAGCTTCGTGCGTATGCCGAGATCTACGCGACGGACGACTCGAACGACAAGTTCGTGCGTGACTTCGTCGCGGCGTGGCACAAGGTGATGAGCTTGGACCGCTTCGAGCTCGGCTGACCGCTTCCGAGCAGCATCGAGGACCATCGACGTGACATCGCGGCTCATATCTCTTTGCATGGACGCCAACGACCCGCTTCGTCTCGCGCAGTTCTGGGCGGAGGCGCTTCGCTGGCGGGTCGAGAGCAAGGGGGCCGACGAGGTCGTGCTCGTCCCGACCGATGGGACGAGCTTCGACATCCTGTTCGAGCCGGTCCCCGAGAAGAAGGAGGGCGCGAACCGCCTTCATCTCGATCTCACCACGACGTCGATCGAGGATCAGCAAGAGACGGTCGCAAGGCTGATCGAGGTCGATGCCCGCCACATCGACATCGGTCAGCGGCCGGAGGAAGGTCACGTCGTGCTCGCCGATCCCGAGGGCAACGAGTTCTGCATCATCGCGCCGGGGAACTCGTTTCTTGCGGGCTGCGAACGGCTCGGGTCGATCACGTGCGACGGCACCC
>DASWRR010000485.1:0-1703 GCA_036403055.1 Ilumatobacteraceae bacterium
CGAGGAAGCCGTCGGCACCATGGCCGTCGCGCCGTTGTCCATCAGCCGGGTCGAGAGCGTGGCCGAGGTCGACGCGTTGCCGCAGTTCGAACAGCCGGTTGCCCTGCTCGCCCAAACGACGCTCTCGCACCGCGATTGGTCTGGCGTCGCTGACGCAGTCACCGCGAAGTATCCCGACGCATGGACGCCAGGCCGCAGCGACCTGTGCTTCGCCACGACGAACCGGCAGTCCGCGTTGATGGCGATGGCGTCGAACTGTGATGCCATCGTCGTGATCGGGTCGTCCAACTCATCGAACACGCGAGCACTCGAGAAGTTGGCCATCGAGGCCGGATGTGCGCGCGTCTTCCGCGTCAATCACGCAGCGGAGCTTCCCGACGATCTGCATGGCACGGTCGGTGTCACGGCCGGTGCATCGGCGCCCGAGGAACTGGTCGAGGAGATCCTCGATCGCCTTGCTCCGCGACACGGCGTCGAGCCCGTCAAGGTCACCGACGAGGACGAGTACTTCCCACCACCGCGCAACATCCGCGAGCTCCAGGTCGCGATCGGCACCGCGGCTGCGGCGTTGCTCGGCGGATCCGTGGCGAACTCCGCCACCATGAACGACCACGAGTTTGCCGCGAGCGACGTGCTGGCGGCCTTACGGCACGCCTAGTTGCGCGGTACCTGACTCCACGGAACTTCACGGTCGACGCGCACGTCACCCGGGAGACCAAGGACGCGCTCGCCGAGGATGTTCTTCATGACCTCGGTCGTGCCACCTTCGATCGAGTTCGCACGACTGCGCAGGAACGCCTTCTGGATGTTCTCGAACGCCATCGCCGTCTCCGGTCGAACCATCGCGTAGCTGCCGTAGAGCATCCCGTCTGCGCCCATCAAGTCGATCACCTTCGAGTAGATGTCCTTGTTGAGATCGGCAGACGCCATCTTCGCGATCGATCCCTCAGGCCCCGGGTCGCCCATCTTGCGGTTCTGGTTGGCGCGGATGTTCGTCAGTCGCAGCACTTCGGCGCGGGACCACAGCTTCATCACCTCGTCGAGTGATGCGGCGTTCTTGCGGTCGTCGGGCAACGACGCCCACGTCGACGTCAGCGCCTGGATCGGTCCGGAACCCTTTGGCGGCATCGTGCCGCCGATCGAGACGCGCTCGTTCATCAAGGTCGTCAGCGACACACGCCACCCGTCGCCGGGCTTGCCGAGCATCTCCGAGTCGGGAATGCGGACATCGGTGAAGAACACCTCGTTGAACTCGGCCTCGCCAGTCATCTGGCGCAACGGCAGCACCTCGACACCCGGCGCATGCATGTCGACGACGAAGGCGGTGAGGCCGGCATGCTTCACGGCTTCGGGGTCGGTGCGTACCACCAGCAGCCCGAAGCGCGACAGGTGGGCCAATGTCGTCCACACCTTCTGACCGTTGACGATCCACTCGTCACCGTCGCGCACGCCACGCGACGCGAGACCGGCGAAGTCGGATCCGGCGCCCGGTTCGCTGAACAGCTGACACCAGATCTCCTCGCCGGTGAACAGCGGACGGAGGTACCGCGTCTTCTGTGCCTCGCTTCCCCACACGACGACCGTCGGTCCGCACATTCCGTGACCGATGGGATTGCGGTAGTAGGCGTTCGGCGCGCCCGCAGCCGTGAGGCGCTCGTTGACGATCCGCTGGAGCTTCGGATTCAGGCCGAGGCCGCCGTGAC
>DASWRR010000486.1:0-4557 GCA_036403055.1 Ilumatobacteraceae bacterium
CCTCGTTGAAGCTCATCGACCCGTCGACGAGATCATCGGTCGCCGCGCCGAAGCTGATCGGTTTGCCATCGACGTTCAGTGGAGTGCTGATGTAGCCGATGCGACTGCCGCCGACCATCGCGGTGACGTCGGCGACCGCGAGCAACTGCGCGGGGAGTCCGTACGCACGCGACGACCGCGACGGTCCGACCCAGATCCCGATCGGGACCTTCGCGTCAGCGACGCGTTGCAGCAGCGATGTCATCTCCTTGTCGGAGACGACAGCGCCGCGGCTGGTGAGTTGGAGGATCAATGCTTCGGAGCCGTTCGACTCGGCACGATCGATGGCTTCGACGATCGACCGCACGACGATCTTGTCGAAGATTCCCGACACCTGCAGCACGTCGACGGGCGGTAGTTGCGACGCGTCCGTGACCGTGGCCGAATCGCCGGCCGGCGTCGTGACCGGCTCGGTCACCGGCGTGGTCGGCGTCGACGCATGAGCCGACGGTGACAACAGCGACAGCGCAGCCAGCCCGACAAAGGGCGCGATCAGAATGGTGATGGCTAGCCTGCGCACAAGTGCCTCCGACGAGCGTGAATCCGCTGCAGTTCCTGACCGACGCCCACGTTGCCATCGTTGCTGGCAAGGGCGGCGTCGGGAAGACCACGGTATCGGCGGTCCTCGCCCGCGCGGCAATCGACGCGGGCATGCGCGTGCTCGTCGTCGAGCTCGACGGGAAGCCGGCTCTCGGGTCGCTGCTCGTCGCCGACATACCGAGATTGGCGTTGACGCCGCCGGCCGCGCTGGCCGAGTATCTCGACACGCACGGCCTCGGGCGCGTGGCCAGACGGTTGGCGACCAGCGGCGTGATCGAGGTCGTCGCGACTGCTGCACCGGGGATCGACGACATCGTCGTGCTGGGCAAGATCAAGCAACTCGAGCAGAGCGGTGAGTATGACCTGATCGTGGTCGACGGCCCCGCGGCCGGTCATGCGATCACGTTCCTGATGGCTCCTGCGAACCTGTTGAAGCTCGTGCGCGGCGGACCGATCCGCAGTCAGGCCGCCGACGTCGCAGATCTGCTGAAGGACCCGAAGCGCAGCCAGGTGATCCTGGTGACGTTGCCCGAAACGACACCCGTCAACGAAGTCATCGAAACTGCGGACGTACTACGCCGCGACGGTGGATTGCGTCTCGGTCCAGTGGTGCTCAACGCGTACGACGAGGGCGACGACCTGCCGCTCGACAAAGCGCAACCCGGTACGCCGTTGTACGAAGCAGCGGAGTTCCGCAATGCGCGGCGCGCCCTGCACCGGCGCGAGTCACGACGACTCGCGCATGCGCTCGACCTCGGCCACATCCGGCTGCCGCTCCTCGCGTCGCAGAAGTTGGACCAAGGCGCAATTGCGCAGCTCGCCGAACGATTGACGGTGGAGGAATGAGCGACCTCACGGACCTCATCACTGCGGCTGACGTGGTGGTGTGCTGCGGCTCGGGCGGCGTTGGCAAGACGACGACCGCGGCAGCGTTGGGTTTGCAGGCGGCGCGAGACGGACGTCGATGCGTCGTCGTCACGATCGATCCGGCGAAGCGACTCGCGGACGCACTGGGAGTGCCCGGGCGGCTGACCAACGACCCGATCCGATTGCCGAACAAGGGCCCGGGCCAGCTGTGGGCGTTGATGCTCGACACGGCCACGACGTTCGACGGATTGGTCACCGCATACGCCCGAAATCGTGAGCAGGCATCGCGAATCCTGACCAACTCCTTCTACCGCAACATCGCCGGTTCACTCGGCGGAACTCAGGAGTACATGGCCGCCGAACGCCTGCTCGCGCTGCACCGCGACCGGCGATTCGATCTCGTGATCGTCGACACGCCACCCACGCGCAACGCCCTCGATTTCCTCGATGCACCGCGCACACTCGCACGCTTCCTCGACCACCCCGTCTTCAAGCTGATGATGATGCCGACACGCCGCGGCCTGCGCGTGCTGAGCGTCGCTGCGCAGCCGTTGCTGCGATCAATCGGAAAGGTCATCGGCAGCGAGGTGCTGGCGGATGCGTTGGCGTTCTTCCAAGCGTTCGACGGGATGGAGACGGGCTTTCGAAACCGTGCCGACGAAGTCATCGAGCTCCTGCACGGCACGACGACACGCTTCGTTCTCGTCGCCTCGCCGCGCGCCGACACGATCGACGAGGCGCGGTTCTTCGCCGACCGTCTCGTCGAGAAGGATCTCGTCGTCGGCGCGATCATCGTCAATCGTGCGACGCCCGACTTCGGCGCGCCGAAGAAGCCACGACCGAGGCGCGTCGGTGAAGCCGCGCTGTTCGACAACCAAGCGCAACTCCACGAGCTCTCGGTCGGCGAGCACGAGCAGATCGCGCCGCTCGTGAAGGACACAGGACTCGAACCGACGTGGGTGCCGCTCCTGCCCAACGACGTCCACGATCTCGCCGCGCTCGATCGCATTCGCGAGCTGCTGTTCGCGGGTTCAGCCGCCGCGGGCCACAGCCGGTAGGGTCGTCGGCGTGCACATCCTCGTAGGCACCGACGCCGACTACGTCCTCAACGATGTCACCGCGGCCCTCGGCGGGCCCGACGTGTCGTTCACCGTGTGCCGTAACGGGCGCGACGTTGCCGGCGTCGTCGCCGAACGCACGCCCGACCTCGTCGTGCTCGATCTGCAGATCGGCTCGATGGGCGGAATGGCGACGACGATGTCGCTGCGGCTCGACGAGAGCGCCGGCCGGCTGCCGCACGTCAAGGTGTTGATGCTGCTCGATCGCCGCGCCGACGTGCACCTCGCGAAGCGTTGTGCGGCCGACGGCTACCTCGTCAAGCCGTTCAATCCGCTCACGCTCAAGCGCGCGGCGCGCGCGATCCTCTCGCCACCGGTCGCCACCGCAGCGTCGAGTCCCGACGAAACGCCTGAGGAAGTTCCCGCCGCAGTGGGATAGATTGCACAGGCACTTACGGGGTGTAGCGCAGCTTGGTTAGCGCGCCACGTTCGGGACGTGGAGGCCGGAGGTTCAAATCCTCTCACCCCGACCAAGAATAGTTCTTATACCATTATTCGTCTGTGGTGATCTGTTGAAATAACTACCGATCGCCTACAAGACATGATTGGACGTCACCCCTGTTGACGGCGGTTCGAACTCTCAGCAGGTGTGACGCATCTGTTGACTTTTCGGCTACGGCTCAACAGGGGTCGCACCGGAGCCTGTGGATATGAGTTGTTGCAGATGCAACAGATTTTGCCCAAACGTTTAGCTGTCCGCTGAGGAGTCGGGCAAGTGAAATTGCCCGAGCATCTCGGCCAGCTTGTCGAGTTCTGGGTTGGCTAATCGGTAGCGATTGGTGCGTCCGACCGGCGTGGCCACAACCAGGCCGGCGTCACGTAACGCGCCGAGGTGGTATGAGACCATCGATTGACGCAGCCCGGTGACACGCTCCAAGTCCCTCACCGTGCTCTCCGTGCCGGCAAGCCAGAGCACGATCAACAGACGTTCTGGATTTGCCAAGCCACGCAACACCGGCGCCCAGCTGTCAGCGAGGGAGCGGCATTCGGCAACGACTTCGGGTGTGATCTGGATAGGCTCAGACATAACCATCTTTCTTGATATTAACTATCATACTCGATATGATGGCTGCATGTCTATCGGTACCGCGATCAGCCCGCTCGAACACGCCAACCTCGCTCGCACCCTGCGCATGCTGTCTTGGCTCACGATCGGCTGGCTGGCGATCGACGGGATCATCGGTATGAGCGCCGGCATCGCCTCGGACTCGGTCGTACTGATCGGCTGGGGGCTTGACTGCGCCATCGAGGCCGCCGCTGCCACCATCCTCATCTGGCGCTTCTCTGGAGACCGATTGCACTCCGAGCACGCTGAACGACTGGCCCAGAAACTCGTCGGCGCGACCTTCGTACTGCTTGTGCCCTACATCGTCGTCCAGGCCATCGATCACCTCATCACAGGGAATGCCTCCGGCGTGAGTTGGATCGGACTTGCCCTCGCCGCCAGCGACGCCATCCTCATGCCGTTCCTCGGTCAAGCCAAGACACGCATCGGCCGACAACTCAACTCAGCGGCAGCCACAGGTGCTGGCAAACAGAACATCATCTGCGCCTACCTCTCCGTCGCCGTACTCATCGGACTCGGCGCCAACGCATTGTTCGGAGCCTGGTGGGCTGACCCCATCGCAGGGTTACTCGTTGCCGTAGTTTGCTTACAAGCCGGGCTCTCCACCTGGCGCGGAGACAGCTGCGACGTGAACTCCACTAGTACGTGCTGACAGTCGGATCGGAAATCGGCGGCAATTATCGCCGGGGGCTTCCGCCGAGTGAGCAAATCAAAACCCCCACCCTTCCTTCTCGATCAGATCTGCGGGCGAGATACACGGAATCGACTCCGCATCACAAAGGCTCGGTATCTTCTCGCCGCCACGTCCGCTCTCGGCGGTGACGACGGTGTAGCCGCGGACCTGAGCCAGCGCGATCACGAACCCGTCTGCCCGCGACCGACCGAGTCGTTCCTTCGCCAACGTTGGGTACTCCTTGGCAAGTTGTT
>DASWRR010000487.1:0-3209 GCA_036403055.1 Ilumatobacteraceae bacterium
CCACCTTCACCGCAGGGCCCGGTCTCGAAACGTTGCCGATCTGGATCTTCAAGAACCTGAGCCGCGGCGAGCAGCAACCGATCGTCACCGTCGTTGCCACCGCAGTGATGCTGTTGTCCGTGATCCCGGTGTGGGTCGCGCAGCGGCTGACCACCGATGATCGGCCGCTGACAGGCGGCACCCGCTGAACCCGTCCCGGTAACGTGGTCGGCGTCATGCCGTGGATCTATCTCGTTCTCGTTGTTCTCGTCCTGGTGATCGGATTGGGCGTGGTGGTGCTCAATCGGCGCCGCACGCCACCGCCGCCGGCGGCGACTCCGGCAGCGCCGACACGACCGGCGACACCGCCGCCAAAGCCGCCGTCCGAACCCGTTGCGATCGTCGAAGCACCGATCGAGACGGAGGTGCTGGTCGTCGACCTTTCGGAAGCGACGACCCCCGTCGTCGAACGGCCCAACTTCCGAAGTCGGATGTCGAAAGCACGTGGTGCGCTCGCCGGAACGTTGCTCGGAATCCGTATCCGCAGCGGCATCACCAACGAGACGTGGGACGAGCTGGAAGAGGCGCTGCTTCGCGCCGATGTGGGTGTGCGCGTGACCGATGATCTGTTGTCGGGTCTGCGCATCCGTGTGAAGGCGAAGGAGATCACCGAACCGTCGCAGCTCCTCGACGCATTGCAAGCGGAGATGGTGGAACGCTTGTCGACCGGGGATCGTTCGCTGCACTTCGAGGATGTGCCGGATGGGCCGAACGTGTGGCTGTTCGTCGGTGTGAACGGCGTCGGCAAGACGACGACGATCGGAAAGGTCGGTGCGCAGCAGGCCGCGCTCGGACGGTCCGTGTTGATGGCTGCCGGCGACACCTTCCGCGCCGCGGCGGTCGAGCAACTCGCGACGTGGGCGGACCGCAGCGGCGCGCAACTCGTTCGCGGCAACGAGGGCGGCGACCCGAGCGCTGTGATCTTCGACGCGATCGAAAGCGCGACAGCGCGCCGGATCGATCTCGTTCTCGGCGACACCGCAGGCCGACTGCACACGAAGACCAACCTGATGGAGGAGTTGCGCAAGGTTCGTCGTGTCGCGGCCAAGGGTGCCGGCCGCGTCACCGAAGTGCTCCTCGTCGTCGACGCCACAACCGGTCAGAACGGCCTCACTCAAGCGCGCGAGTTCGGTGATGCCACCGAGGTGACGGGCGTGGTGCTGACGAAGCTCGACGGCTCCGCGAAGGGTGGCATCGTGTTCGCGATCGAGACCGAGCTCGGCCTGCCGGTGAAGCTCGTCGGTCTTGGCGAGTCGATCAGTGATCTCGTCGAGTTCGACCCTGTCGAGTTCATCGATGCGCTGGTGAGAGAAGATTGATGATTCACGGGAACCAACGCGTTGATCGCGGACGTCAAAGGAGCATGATTCGCTCACGCCGTCTTGCACTTGCCTCCATCGTCGTCGTCCTCGGGCTGAGTGCCTGCGGCGATCCGAGCTCCACGGCGCCGGCCGCGGAACAACCAAAGGTCATCCAGCTGGCGAACGGCCACTTCGCCGCGGCCCCCGAAGCGGCACCAGCTGCGGCGACGGCCAGCGGCGCGGCAGTCGACTCCAAGATGGCGGTCTTCGGACCGACGGAGTTCATCTACGACGGTGCGCTGCCCGCGCTCGACGCTCCTGCCGGCTCGTGGTTCTTCCCGACAGGGCAGCAGCCCGATCTCGGCCGGGTTGCCAAGCTCGCTGCCGCGCTCGGTGTGCGTGGCGACGTTCGCACGCTGCCCGCCGAGCAGGGTGGCGGATGGGCCGTCGGCCCCGAGGACTACAGCGCACCTGTGCTCACCGTCGGCTCCGACGGAATGCTCAACTGGTGGCTGAGCGCGCCGCAGACGTCGATCTCGGGCGTGGCCTGCGGCACGGCCGTGTCCGCCGTCGCTCCGGGCACGGGGACGGACTTCTCCGGAAGTTCGGAGACCACCGTCGGCGTCGCACCCGGTGTCGCGACGAAGGCTTCAGTCGGTGCACCGACGACCGACGTAGTCGTCGCACCCGACGCGACGGATCAGGCCACGAACGTGCCAGATTGCCCGACGCCGCAACCGCCCCCCGGGGTACCGACGAAGGACGAGGCGCTCGCCAAGGCGAAGCAGTTGTTCGCCGCGTGGGGTTACGACGTCAACTCGTACCAGTTCGACGATCCCTACGCCGACGAGTGGAGCGCCAGCGTCAACGCGTCGTTGTTGCTCGACGGCATGAAGGCTCCGATCATGCTGTCGGTCGGTTTCGGCGAGAACGGATCCGTCACCTACGCATCGGGCTACCTCGCCGATCCGCAGCGTGGCGCTGACTATCCGACGATCGGCGCGGCCGCGGCCCTCGAGCGGTTGAAGAACCAGCAGAACCAGCCGACCCCGTACATCGGCGTCGATGCACCAGGCGTCAGGACTGCGATCGACGACGGAACCGTCTCCTCCGGTGCTGGCGTGGCCGCTCCTGCAATCGCACCGTGCTCGGATGCCGGCGCAGCGACCGACTGCGGGCCGGTCAGTTCCGAGCCCGTGACCGTGCATCTGAACAGCGTCAAGCCCGACCTCACGATGCAGTGGGCCACGGACAACACGATCTGGTTGCTGCCCGCCTACACCTTCGGCACCGCCGACGGCGGTATGTACACGGTTCTCGCGGTCGACGACGCGTACATCCAGCAGGCAGACCCAGCAACGACGGACACGACCGATCCTGGCACGACGGCCCCTGGCACGACGGACCCTGGCATCGCGCCGACCCCTGACACTGCTGTCGCTGTCCCGCTCGGCGCGCCGGACACCGCCGTCACGATCCCCTGAGGCTCGAAGGGGGCGCTGGCCGGCGCGGGTAGCCTGCGAGGCGATGTTCGACTCATTGTCTTCACGCCTCGAAGGTGTCATCAAGAAGATCCGCGGCAAGGGAAGGCTCACCGACGCCGACGTCGATGAGATGCTGAAGGAGATCCGCACGGCGCTGCTCGAGGCCGATGTCAACGTCGGCGTCGTCCGCGATGTGACGGCCCGCATCCGCGAGCAGGCCGTCGGCGCTCGGCTCAGTCAGGCGCTCGATCCGGGGCAACAGGTCGTCAAGATCGTCAACAGCGAGCTCACCGCGATGCTCGGTGGCGAGACGTTGAAGATCACGTATGCAAGCCGTCCGCCGACCGTTGTGCTGATGGCCGGTCTGCAGGGCTCGGGCAAGACG
>DASWRR010000488.1:0-5187 GCA_036403055.1 Ilumatobacteraceae bacterium
CGAACCGTCGAGCGCGACGGCCGCTCCGACATACGTCAGGGCCGACAGTGCGAGCGCTGCGGCGACCCACCAGAGGTCGGCCCGTTGCAGCTCGCCCCACAACGAACCGACACCGAGGAATTGAGGCACGAGCGACCACAACGCGAGCGCTGCAACAGCAATCGTGATGACGGTTCCCGTCTTGATCCTCTCGAGCTCTGCGATCGGGACATCGTCGGCGCCGGTGACGCGTTGGACCTCGCGGCGCAGCTCGTCGAGGCACCCGGCCGCCTTCACGGCCGATCGGGTTCGTGCAGTCAGCGCAAGCGGCTGCAAGCGCGGCAGCGCTGCGGCAACCGCCGCGGACCCGACGCCTTCGACCGCAGCCTGGACTGCCCGCTGCACACCGAGCGGAGCGGCCGTAGCAGCGAGAACCTCGGCGACATCGGTCGACAGCGTCGTCCCGACGACTCCCAGCGACGCTGCGGCGAATCCGACGAGGACGACCTCGCCGTCTTCACCGACCCAGAGCGCATCGGCATTCAGCCGCCGGTGGACGGTGTGGCTTCGTTGCAGCGCGTCGACGATCGACCACACCGACGCGAGCAGTTGGGGTGACCGACGTGACGGGTCGAGCTCGCTCAGCGACTGCCGCGTCTGCGCGTCGAACGCCATCATCATCGCGTTCGGCGGGAACTCTGCGACCACCGCCAATCGCGCGGTCGGAACGCCGTCCGAATGCGCCTTCAACGCGCACAATGCTTCGTGTTCCACCGCCGATCGAAGCGACCGGAATGGACGGTCCTGCCCTACGTCTCTGAACCGCGCCGCCCGGTACATCTGTACGGGCAGCAACGACGCCCAGAGGTCGTGACTGATCACCTTCACGATGAGTTGTTGGCCGTCGGCAAGGTAGATCTTGAACCCGGCGAAACCGTGGAACCCGCCGAATCGCTCGACGGACGAGACGCGGTAGCCGAGTCGTTGCAGGATGTCGCCGACGACGACCGCTCGCGGGCTCGCGTTCCGTGCACCCAGCAGCAGTTGGACGATCGCCGACGCGGCGCCGGCCATGGCCAGCGCGGTGACGATGGTCGCCGGTGAAGTGAACACGACGCCGAGCCGGGCGACGATGCCGAGGACGAGCACGAACCGACCGATCCATCGCCAACGGTCGGACCAGTGTGCACGGTCGATCAGCATCCACGCTGTGATGACACCGAGGTCGAGCGTCGTCGGGAACGCAGCCCCGATGCCGTAGCCGCTGAGGCCACTCGCGCCTTTCCCGCCTCCTGAACCGATTCGTACTCGTGGTGGCGGACCGAGACGAAGGGCCGACGTACCGACGAGCTTCGACATCGCGACAAGGCCCGCACCGCAGATGACTGCCGCGAGCACCATTCGGCCGACTCTCGTGAACCGGCGTAGCACGAGCGCGCCGATGAATCCGAGGATGGACGTGACGAGGAATGCGATCTGGCAGAAGCCGACGATCCCCGAGATCAGCCACTGCGGCGCTGACCCGAGGAAGTCTGCGAATCCTGTCGCGAAACGACTCTCGTCGGCGCCGCGCAAGACGACGCACGTGAATCCGAGGACGACAAGTGATGCGATGAGCCGGATGAAAGTGACCGGCGACCTGACGTACGCCCGCTCGGGCGGCTCGGACACCACGAAGGTGGTCGAGGGCTCGGACGCGCTGGACGTCCGCCTGCGAAGCTCGGCGAGATCAGCTTGCGCGGACACGAAGCACTTTGCGGCCGTGTTGCACCGCATCCTTCGAACAAGCCACGGTTCATTGTGGCACTTCGTTCCGCGGGCGAGAGAGGTGGATTTCGAGTCGCGCCATGTCCGACGCGTTACTACTCGTCGGTTTCAGCCGCCTCGAGGTCCGCGATGACATCGGCGGCGTGGCTTGCAACGTCCGTCACCTCGTAGCGACGATGGATCCGACCGTCCGGATCGATCAAGTAGCTGTGACGCTTTGGGTACTCGGGAAACTTCTCGTCCGGACCACGCGTCACCTCGTACATGGTGCCGACGGAACGATCGACATCGCTCAGGAGCCTGAACGGGAAGTTCTGCGCTTCCGCGAACGCGAGGTTCTCGTCCGGGGTGTCGAACGAAGCACCGAGGATGACGGCGTTGAGCTCTTCGAACCGCTGGGCACTGTCACGCAGGCCCTGTCCTTGGATCGTTCAACCAGGTGTCGCGGCCTTCGGGTACCACCACAGCAGCACCCATTTGCCACGAAGGTCCGCTAGGTGGACGTTGGTGCCGTGTTGGTCCGGCAGTTCGAAATCCGGTGCGATCGAGCCCTCGTTCAGCATCAGTTGAGTCTGGCAGACCGAAGCCAACGACGGTGTGTCCGCTGGACCGTGGAGAACGGGTTCTTGCCGAGACGATGCGACTAGAAGCAGCTTGCTTCGCGCTCTTTCTTGTCGATGTACGTCAGCACCTCGACGTTGCCGTGGCCGTAACGGTTCCTCATCGCGAGGTTGGTGCCGCCGATCTGGTTGAACTGGAGCTGCAGACCGGCGCAGTCCTTCGCGACGGCCATGGCATCGATCTTCGACTGCAGCGCCGGGGCATAGTCACCCCAGACAACCGGGCCGAGCGTGGTGGTCGTCGCGACACGATCAGAAGAGGAACAAGCGCCCAACGCCAATACGAGGCAAACGCCCGTGACCGCCCGAAGCACGTTCTTCATTGCGGAAGACCATAGTCGGGCGGTCGGTCAGGTTGGCGTCGACCGATCGGCAATCGCTGCGGCAGGGACGTGCAGCGACGTGCCCCGCTCAACCGTGGTCACGACACCGCCGGCGAGGATCGGCACCGACTCCCCCGATTCGACGGTGACTGTCGCGCCGGTGGAATCGAGCGCAATTGCGATGTCGCCATCGCGGCGACGGAGATGAAAGCGCATCGCCTTCCAGCTTGTCGGAAGCCGCGGCGTGACCCGAACGTGGTCGCCGGAGTCGCGCACACCCGCAAAGCCGTGGACAAGGCAGGCCCACACGCCACCCACGTTCGCGATGTGGGCACCATCGATGGTGTTGCCATGCGTGTTGGCGATGTCGAGAAACAGCGATTGGCGGAAGTAGTGCATTGCGAGCTCGGCGTGACCGACTTCGGCGGCCATGATCGACTGCACGCACGCCGAGAGTGACGAATCACCGGTCGTGATCGGGTCGTAGTAGTCGAAGTTGCGACGTTGGAGGTCAGCGTCGAACTCGTCGCCGCGCACGAACATCGCGAGGACGACGTCGGCCTGCTTGAGGACCTGATGACGGTAGATCACGAGCGGATGGAAGTTGAGCAGCAGCGGATACTTGTCGTCCGGAGTGCCCTCCCAGTCCCACGCCTCGTGCCCGAGGAAGGCGTCGTCCTGAGGATTGATGCCCAGGTTGTCGTCGTACAGGATGCACATCGCGTCCGCGGCCCTCGACCACTCGGCGACTTCTTCCATCGTCATTCCGGTCGCTTCGACGAGAATGCGGTGGGCATCGGGATCCTCGGCACGAAGCCGGGTCACGACGTCGACGGCGAATCGCAGCGTGAATCGCGCCGTGACGTTCGTGTACAGGTTGTCGTCGACGACCGCGGTGTACTCGTCGGGTCCCGTCACGCCGTGCAGGTGAAATGCGGACGGCTCAGCGTCGTCGTAGAAGCCGAGGTCGGCGAACAGGCGGGCCAGCTCGACGAGAATCTCCGCGCCCTCGCTGCGGAGGAAGTCGATGTCGTCCGTCGCTGTCATGTACCGGTCGATCGCGTACGCGACGTCGGCGTCGATGTGGTACTGCGCGGTGCCCGCGGGATAGTACGCCGACGCCTCCTTGCCGTTGATCGTTCGCCAGGGGTACAACGCGCCGCGCTGTGACATCTCGACGGCGCGTTCGCGTGCCAGCGGAAGTGTGCGATGGCGGAAGTGCAACAGATCGCGCGCCGCCTCTGGGTTCGTGTACGAGAGGAGCGGGACCATGTAGACCTCGGTGTCCCAGAAGTAGTGGCCGTCGTATCCGGCGGCGGTCACCGCCTTGGCCGCGATGCCGCGCACGCCGATCTGTGCGGAGGCTTGAGCCATCTGAAACAGGTTCCATCGGATCGCTTGCTGCGACTCGTCGTCGCCCTCGACCTCGATGTCCGTGCGCGCCCAGAACGTGTCGAGCCACAGGCGCTGGTCAGCCACCCCTCGATTCCAGCCAGCGACTTCCGCATCCGCGAGCGTGGCCGCGCAGCGGCTCGACAGCTCGTCGATGGGCACGTCGTCCGATCCGTCGGCGAGCTGTCCGGACGTGTGGTAGGCGAGGTACTTGGTGACGGTCAACACCGCGCCGGCGCGCGCATCGAGCCGCACGACCGTGGCGGCGCGATCAGTGCCGAGCTGCGTCTCCAACGAAACGTCACCATCGCATTCGACACCGTGCCGGTACGCGGCGGCGATCTTCATGCCGCTCTCGACACACTGGTAGCCGAGCGTCACCGTCCCGCCGCCGGGGGCCTCTCGATCGACGTGGGTCTGCAATGCGGGCTCGAGGACCCGTCGAGCGAACGTCCGCGAACGCCGCGGGTCCGTCCGCAACGGGCCCGACGTGCGTGTGGCCACGTCCTGGCGATTGACCAGCTGCGATGTGATCGTCACCGGCGCGGCCGTATCGATCAGTTCGACGGTGAGGCGCAGCACCGCGAGGTGTCGATGTCGAAGGCTGACGAGCCGCTGCGAGACGACGCGAACGGACCCACCGGCGCGGGTGTGCCAGGTCAGCTCCGACTGCATGATTCCCGTGCGGAAGTCGATCTCGCGGTGGAAGTCCGACACGCGCGATCGCTCGGCGCCCGGCGCGAGCCGAAGCACCTCCCCGCCGACGCTGAGCTCGGTGCACTTCGCCTCGGGAGCGTTCAGCAACGACTGGCCGGTGCGGGCCAGCGCGAACGCGTCCTCTGGATAGACGATCGGAAACGTCTCGTGGAACCCGTTGACGTACGTGCCGGAAGACTCGGGATCCGGCGCCCAGTCGCCGCGCAGACCGAGATAGCCGTTGGCAGTCACGAACAGCGTCCCCGTGAGGCCACCGTCGTCGTCGCCGAGACCCTTCTCCACAAGTCGCCAGGTGTCGAGAGGAAACCGGTCGCGGTCGATCGTGATCGCGTTGCCGTTGCGTGTCACGGGAGTGTCTCACCCAGGTCGCCGACGACGATGTCGGCACC
>DASWRR010000489.1:0-3944 GCA_036403055.1 Ilumatobacteraceae bacterium
CGAACGATCAGATCTACTCGATACGCAGGCCTGATATCGCCCGGGCGATGACCAGTTGCTGGATCTCCGACGTGCCTTCGAAGATCGTGTGGATCTTGGCATCGCGATGCCAACGCTCGACCGGGTACTCCCGGGTGTAGCCGTAACCGCCGAGGATCTGAATCGCATCCTCGGTCACTCGAACCGCGACTTCCGACGCCTTGTACTTGCTCATCGAGCCTTCGCCGTTCTTGAAGCCGCCGTTGCGGGCGAGCCATGCGGCGCGCCAGATCAGGAGGCGGGCGGCATCGATCTCGACCGCCATGTTGGCAAGCTTGAACGCGATCGCTTGATGCATCACGATCGGCTTGCCGAACGCCTTGCGCTCCTTCGCGTAGTCCAGCGCGAACTCGTACGCGGCACGGGCAATGCCCAACGCCTGTGCGCCGACGGCTGGACGTGTCGCCTCGAACGTCGTCATCGCCGGCTGCTTGTCACCGCTGTGGCCCAACTCGCGCGCCCGAGCCAACTTGGCGTCGAGCTTCTCCTTACCGCCGAGCAGACAGCTGCCCGGTACACGGCAATCGTCGAGCACGACCTCGGCCGTGTGCGAGGCACGAATCCCGTGCTTCTTGTACTTCTGACCCTGGCTCAAACCCTTCGTACCGGGTGGAACGATGAACGACGCCTGGCCTCGTCCCTTCAACGCGGGGTCGACGGCGGCGACCACCACATGCACGTCCGCAATGCCGCCGTTCGTGATCCACGCCTTCGTCCCGTCGAGCACCCACTCGTCGTTCGCCTCGTCGTACACGGCTCGAGTCCGCAGCGACGACACGTCGGATCCTGCGTCGGGCTCACTCACGCAGAACGCGCCGAGCTGTACCTTCTTCGCGTCGCCGTAGCACTGCGGGATCCACTCCATCACCTGCTCGGGTGTCCCGTTCCCGCTGATGCCCGCGGCCGCCAGCGCCGAACCCATGATCGCCATGCCGATGCCGGCGTCGCCCCAGAACAGCTCCTCGATGGCCACGGGAAGCGTGAGCCCCGTCGGATCGCTGAAGCTGTTCAGCAGGAACTCCCACCCGTAGAGCCCGATCTCCGCAGCCTGCTCGACGATCGGGTACGGGAACTCTTCACGCTCGTCCCACTCGTGCCCGGCTGGCCGGATCACGTCCTCGGCGAAGTCGTGCACCCACTTCTGGATCTGCAGTTGGTCTTCGTTGAGTGCGAAATCAGCCATGATCACTCCTGGTCAGCGTGTTACCTGTCGGTAACTATACCGCCGGGTAACCGACCGCTGTCAAGCGAAGTTCAGGTTCGTGGAATCGACAGCAGCGCCGGGGCGATCGTCTCGTACACGAGCTTTGCGCCCGGTTTGTAGACGTGCACGCCGTCCCACCGATACGCCACGTCGGTCGCGATCGAAGCGTCGGTGCACCACTCGGCCGGTCCTCGGACGAACGACACGTTGGTCGGATCCGCTGCTGCAAGCCCGCGCAGCAACTGGTTGAGGTGAGCAACGCGACGGTCGTCGGCGCGCTCAGGCAGCGCCGGCACGCCGGCACCTTTCGTATCGATCGGCCGCATGCATGGGACCTCGAGCAACGCCACCTTTGCGCCGGCGGCGCGCAGCGCAGCAATCCCGGTGCCGAGGTTGTCGGTGAACCGCTTGTCGGCGGCCGGCGTATTGAAGGCGATCAACTTGCCATCGACTTCCACGTCGAACACGTCCCATGCGCCGAGCACCACGAGAGCGATCTGAGCCTTCGCCTTGCTTGCCGCGGTCTTCCACTTCTGCGCCCAACCGCCGCAGTCGGCGAACGATCGATTGAAGCTGGCGCGCTGCGAGCGCACCGTGCCGTTGTCGTACACACTGCACCCTTCGACAGATCCGTCGCTGATCTTGAAGGTGCTGTCGATACCCGACGGAAGGTTGATCGCGAGCGAGTGCGCCTGCGAATCGCCGACGATCACGACTCGGGCAGGGCCTGCCGGCTGAGCCGGTGCGACGGTTGGATTCACCGGAGCGACGTTGCCCGCGGCAGCACCAGCGGTCTGACCGGCTGAGGTGGTCGGTGTCGCAACCGCGCCCGGCAACACCGCCGCAGGATGCGGTGTGACGGCTTGGGCCTTCGTGAGGTCGATCGCAACGTCAGGACCACCCGCGGCGCGGTCGAATCGACCGACGTGCGAGTAGAAGAGCCCGAGACCGCCCACCAACACCGCTGTGACCGTGCATGCAGCAATCGTGCGCCTCGACCAGTCGGCATCGCGAGGGCGGTCGAGCCATCGACGCAACGCGCCCTTGCGAATCGGCGTCTCGATGTACACGTACGAGAACTCCGACACGACGATCGTGATCGACATCGCTGCGATGAATCGTCTCCACGAGCCGATGTACGCGCCGCAGATCACGGAGATCGGCCAACTCCAGAGGTACACGCCATACGACCTCTTGCCGAGTGCGACCAACGTGCGCGAACCGAACAACGAGCGGGTCGATGTCGCCGCCGGATGCACGACCGCCGCGATCACGACGACCGACAGCATCGAGACCATCGGGAGCTGCCATCGATACGTCGAGCGATCGGTGAGATGTGCGGTGGCGAAGAAGTACAGCAAGAACATCGACGACGCGAGGGCCGCGACGTTGAGTACCGTCCGAAGGCCGGCCGACGGTCCGCTCCTCGCGTGCCGCGTGTCGGCGCGCCACGGATGCCACAAGAACGCTGCGCCCGCGCCGAGCAGCAGACCGCTCGACCGTGTCAGCGTCGACAGGTACAAGAAGTTGGTCCGTCCCGACGTCAGCTCCGTCGGCGAGGCCAGCCACCACGTGATCAGCATGACGATGCCAGCAGCGCAGACGATGGAGCGCCCGATCGCGGCCGGTCGTTTGCCGCGCCGGCTGATCGATACGAACACGAGCGGCCACAGCAGGTACCACTGCTCCTCCACCGCGAGGCTCCACAAGTGGCGGAGCGGCGAGAAGTTGCCGAAGTACTGCGCGCCACCGAAAATCTGTCCCCAGTTGGCAACGTAGAAGATCCCCGGCAGGTAGTCGCGGTGCAGATCCGAACGCTGTTGCGGCGTGCCGAACAACAGCAGCCACACACCAACCGCAAGGAGCACCGCGAAGAGCGCCGGCAGCAGACGGCGCGCCCGGCGCAACCAGAACTGTCGGAGATGGACGACGCCGCTTCGCTCGCGCTCCTCGATGAGCAATGACGTGATGAGGAAACCGGACACGACGAAGAACACCTCGACGCCGAGGAATCCTCCGCGCATCCACGCGAATCCCGCGTGGTACAGCAGGACCGCGACGACGGAGACCGCTCTCAGTCCATCGAGGCCCGGCTGATATCCCATCGACGCATCCGGTCGATGCGTCGGGAGCGGCGAAGATCGCCAGCGAACCTCGAACTCGGCGAGCCGGTCGAGTGCGGGGTGTTCCAGGAGATCGGTCTCGATGCCGTCATTCTCGCAGGAGGTCGGTCGCAACCGCGGGCATTCGACGGTCGAGGCCCCATGTCACAACCAGCACCATTGCCGCGACGCACAACACAGCACCGGCGACGTATGGGCTCCAGATCCCAACGTGATCGAACATCGCACCTGCGGCGGGCGGCCCGAGAACGCGGCCGAGTCCGTTGGCCGATTGCTGGAAACCCAATGCCTCGCCGCGTCGTTCAGGTGGAGCATGCTGGGTGACGAGTGACGTGATCGACGGCGAGGCACACCCCTGACCGATCGACAACAGCAGCAACGCGACGACCAGGACAGGCCACACCTTGGCGACCGCCGTCACGGCGAGTCCGGCGATCAGCAGCGCGAGACCGACGGCGAAGAGACGCTGCGTCCCGAACCGTTCGACGAGCCGGCCGTATGCCCCACCCTGTATTGCGACGAGCACCAGCCCGACTCCGAGAAAGACGGCGGCCGACGACGCCTCGGTGAGCCCGAAG
>DASWRR010000490.1:0-7923 GCA_036403055.1 Ilumatobacteraceae bacterium
CTTGGTGGCCGTCAGATCGGTTCTGGGATCGGCGCTGTAGACGCCGTCGACCCCCGAGTGGGTCCCCTTGAGCAGGGCATCAGCGTCGATCTCCGCGGCGCGCAGCGCGGCCGCGGTGTCGGTCGTGAAGAAGGGGTTGCCGGTACCGGCCGCGAAGATCACGACCCTGCCCTGTTCGAGATGACGCATCGCCTTGCGACGGATGTACGGCTCGCACAACCGCGGCATCTCGATGGCGCTCTGCACTCTGGTGTCCTGACCCGCACGCTCGAGTGCGTCCTGCAGGGCCAGCGCGTTCATCACGGTGCCGAGCATTCCGATGTGATCCGACTGAGTTCCGTCCATTCCGGACATGGCACCGGTCCGGCCGCGCCAGAAGTTGCCGCCACCGACGACGACGCAGACATCGACGTCCATCGCGCGGACGGCGATGATCTCCTGTGCGGTCGAGTCGAGCGTTGCCGCGTCGAGTCCTTGACCGGAGTCTCCTGCGAGAGCCTCACCCGAGGGTTTGAAGACGATTCGCTTCCATCGGGGCGCCGCCGCCGAAGACATCCGACGATCAGCCGATCTCGGCCTGAGCGAAGCGGACGATCGTTGCCGACCCGATCAGCTGGCTGATCGACTGCTTGTCGTCCTTGGCGTACGGCTGATCAAGCAGGGCGACGTCCTTGTAGAAGCCGTTGAGGCGACCCTCGATGATCTTCGGCAACGCCGCCTCCGGCTTGCCCTCGTTGCGACTGATCGTCTCGAGCGTCTGGCGCTCGTGCGCGACGATGTCGTCGGGGACGTCGTTGCGGCTGAGGTACTTGGGGCGGGCGAAGCCGATGTGAACCGCAACGTCGTGCGCCAGCGACTGCGGTGCGTTGGCCATCTCGACGAGCACCGCATTGACGCCACGACCACCCTGGATGTGCAGGTAGCTGTCGAGCACGTTCCCGGGCGCCGCCTCGATCCGTACGACATCACCGAGCTCGATCTTCTCCTTGAGCGTGATCTTGAGATCGTCGAGCTCGGCCGAGCGCTTGGCAACGGCACCCTCTCCCTCGGCGATCACGAGCTTGGCCAGCGTGTCGGCCTCGGTCTTGAACAGATCGCTGCTGGCGACGAAGTCCGTCTCGCTCTTCAGCTTGACGATCGCCCCGACGTTGCCCTCGATGACGAGCGCGATGACACCCTGGTTGTTCTCGCGGTCATCGCGCTTCGCGCTGGCGGCCAAGCCCTTCTCACGGAGCCACTGCTTGGATGCGTCCATGTCGCCGTCGTTGGCCTCGAGCGCCTTCTTGGCGTCCATCATCCCGGCGCCGGTGGCCTGGCGCAGCGCCTGTACGTCTTTTGCGGTGAATGCCATCGAATATCAGCCTTCGGTTTCGGTCGCTGTTGCGTCGGTCGCGGTTGCTTCGGTCGCGGTTGCTTCGGTCGGCGTTCCTTCGGACTCGATTGCGTCGGTCACGGTGTCCTGCTCGACGGTGTCGGACTGCTGCACTTCGTCGTCCGCGTCGAGAACGGCGACGGGGGCGCTCGATGATGCGACTCTGGCATCGCGCTCGGCCTGGGCGGCAGCGGCCTGTCGGCGGGCGTCGGCCTGCGACGCAGCGAACGCGGCCTCGTCCTCGGCGGTCCGCTTCGGCGCCGCAGCGACCTGCGGGTTGCGCTTGCTCGCGATGAACCGGCCCTCTTCGATCGCCTCGGCGATGACCCTGCTCATCAGGGCGTTCGCGCGGATCGCATCGTCGTTGCCGGGAATCGGGAACTGCACGACGTCCGGGTCGACATTCGTGTCGACAACGGCGATCACCGGAATCTTGAGCTTGTTCGCCTCGGTGACAGCGATGTGTTCCTTCTTCGTGTCGAGGATGAAGACGGCGTCGGGGCGCTTGCTCATGTGGCGGATCCCGCCGAGGTTCTTCTGCAGCTTCTCGAGCTCACGCCCGAGGAGCAGCGCTTCCTTCTTGGGCATCGAATCGAACTCGCCGGAGATGCGCATGCGCTCGTACTCCTGCATCTTCGAGACGCGCTTTGCGATCGTCTCGAAGTTGGTGAGCATGCCGCCGAGCCAACGCTCGTTGACGTACGACATGCCGCACTTCTCGGCATAGCTGCGGACCGGATCCTGGGCCTGCTTCTTCGTGCCGATGAACAGCACGGTGCCGCCGCCGGCGGCCAGATCCCTGACGAAGTTGTAAGCGGTCTCGACACGAGTCAGCGTCTGCTCGAGGTCGATGATGTAGATGCCGTTGCGCTCGCCGAAGATGAATCGCTTCATCTTGGGGTTCCAACGGCGGGTCTGGTGCCCGAAGTGCACACCTGCTTCGAGCATCTGTCGCATGGTGACGACGGCCATGATGGGTACTCCTCCTCTGCGGTTGGCGGGCCACGCTCCAGGCGCCGAGGCGACCGCAGAAGGAGCGGGACGATGAGTCATGGGTCGTCGGGGTTGACGGCCGGTTGGACATGTTATCGGCGGCCGACACGCTCGCCCACTCTCGCGGCAGTGCAGCGCATGGTGGGCGGTGGGGGCGGCCGTCGGCGCGTGCCGTCGACGGGGACGAGCCGCGGCCGGTAGTGGACCACACCCAGGTAGGGAGCCGGATCGATGTATCGACCATCGACGCGCAAACCGAAGAAGAAGCGATCGGTGGTCGTACCGAGGGTGACACCGGCACGGACGGATGCGCCGGCGCCGACGCCCGTTGTTGCCAACCGTCCGTACGTCGCCGTCCGGCCATCGCTCTGGTCGACCACCAGGTAGCGCACGCCGGCGACGAGACCGGAGAACGTCACGACACCTGGCGCCACCGCCGCGACGGGCGTCCCGGAGGCCGGCTCGTACTCCAATCCCCGATTGCCGGGGCAGAACGAACACGACGGCTCGCGGAATGGATCGATGACCGGTGATTCGATCGGTGGCTGGTAACACCCAGCGACGATCGTGACCAGCGCGATCACCGCGCCGATCATGGCCGGGTCCTGACTGTTAGGTAACGCCCGACGCCGACAGCCTGGCACGGAGGTGCAGCACGGCCTTGGTGTGGATCTGCGAGACGCGGCTCTCCGTCACGCCCAGCACGCCGCCGATCTCGGCGAGCGTCAGGCCCTCGTCGTAGTACAGCGAGAGCACCATCTTCTCCCGATCGGGGAGTCGCTTGACCTCGCCGCGAACGAGTCTGCGAACCTCGCCGTCCTCGACGATCGATGCCGGCGTATCGGGCACGTCGCCGCTGAGTGTTCGTGGCTCGCTGCCGGCCACCAACGCACGGTCGAGCGGACCCACCGTCGTCGAGGCGATCGAGTTGAGCCACTTCTGGAACTCCGGCGCGGTGATCTTCAGGTGCGAGGACAGCTCTGTGTCGGTCGGCGCGCGGCCGTGGCGACTCTCCAACTCGGTGAACGCGGTCTCGACCTCGCGGGCACGGCTGCGAACGGAACGAGGCACCCAGTCGAGCGAGCGCAGACCATCGAACACCGCACCACGGATGCGCGGCACGGCGAACGTCTCGAACTTGACGCCACGAGACGCGTCGAACCGTTCGACCGCATCGATGAGCCCGAACACACCGGCGCTGACGAGGTCGCCAGGGTCCACGCTGTTGGGAAGACCTGCGCCGACACGGCCGGCGACGAACTTGACGAGCGGCGAGTAGTGGACGATCAGCCGGTCGCGCGCGATCGGATCGCGGGCTTCCAGCCAGCGCTGCCACCAATGCTCGATGTCGTTGTCGCGTTTCATGCTCGGGGGTGGGCTTCCGTGTAGACGGCTCGAAGACGTTGTTTGCTGACGTGCGTGTAGCGCTGGGTGGTTGCCACGTCGGAATGACCAAGAAGATCTTGTACCACGCGAAGGTCAGCACCACCATCGAGAAGGTGCGTCGCGAAGCTGTGCCGCAACGCGTGTGGATGGGTCGGCCGTTGGCTGCGCCGGTCCAGGATGCGGCGGACATCGCGAGGCGACAACCGCACTCCACGCTCGTTGCCGAACACCGCGACGCCGGCTCGGTCGTCCACGACGTCCCGTCGGATGATGAGCCAGGCCCGCAGCGCGTCGACGGCCGGCGCACTGAGCGGAACTCGACGTTCCTTGGCGCCTTTGCCCCACACGGTGATCGCAGCGGCGGTGAGATCGAGCGCGTCGAGATCGAGACCGCACAGCTCGCCCACTCGTACGCCGCTGCCGTAGAGCACCTCGAGAACGGCATCGTCGCGGCGTCGGCGCCACTCGGGCTCGTCGTCGCCGGCGACATCGCGCGGCTTGTCGAGCAGGGCGGACACCTCGCCGTGTTCGAGAACTCGAGGCAGCCGTGCCGGTCCGGCAGGTGCACGCAACGACACCGTCGGGTCGATGTCGACGTATCCACGATTGCGCAAGAACGAGTAGTACCGCCGAAGTGCTGCCACCTTGCGCGCAATGCTGCGCTTGGCGAACTGCCGCGTCGTGAGCGACGCCACGTAGCGGCGAAGAAGGACTCGATCCACTTCCACCGGCGTCGTGACACCCGATCGTTCGACCCATTCGGCGAACAGCGAGAGATCGCTGCGATACGCGCCGACCGTGTTGGGCGACGAGCCGGTGAGGGCGTCGGCGAACTCGTCGAGTCGCCAGTCTCCGATGAGGTCGGGACGCCGAGCACCCGCAAGCGAAGCAGCCATCGGCGCACAGGGTATTCGGTCGGTGTCATCGCAGCGGTGACCCCACTGCCTCGAACCAGCCGTCCGATTGCTGGATCCATCCGGCGTGTTCGAGTCGGGCAACCGACATCGCCGCGTCGACGAGGCTGAGCGAACACGCAAGCGCGAGTCCATCGATCGTGCGCGGCTCGACGGTGCACGTCTCGTAGACGCTGAGATCGTCGCCACGCGGCCTCGGTCGCGGGTCGGCCGGCGCACCCGTGCTGCGCTGGTGATCCATGGCCAAGGCGACCAGGACGTCGGTGACATCGACCACGATTCCCGCGCCCTCACGGATCAACTGGTTCGTGCCGGTCGCGGCGCGGTTGTGGACACCGCCGGGAACGGCCATCAACGGCACGTTGCGCTCGATCGCCTCGGTGACGGTGATCAGCGATCCGCCGTGCTCGCGCGACTCGACGACGACAACCACTTCGGACAACGCCGCGATCACGCGGTTGCGCATCGGGAACCGGTAGGCCTCCGGCGCGGTCGTCGGCGGGGCTTCCGACAGCAGCAGCCCGCGCTCCGCCACGCTCGCCCACAGCACGCCATGTTCACGCGGATAAACGACATCGTGACCGGACGCGACGACCGCGATCGGGCGCCCGAGCCCCGCTGCATCGAGCGCGCCGCGATGTGCGCATCCGTCGATGCCTCTCGCGAGTCCGGACACGACGTGGACGCCGGCCTCCGCGAGTTGCCGGCCGAGCGTCGTGGCCGTGTCGCGCCCGGCCGCGGTCGCGTTCCGTGTTCCGACGATCGCCACACGTCGACCGTCGAGCAGCGCGAGGTCACCCTTCGAGAACACGACCGGCGGCGGCAAGGGATCGTTGAGCAGCGCGGCCGGATAGCCCGGCTCGCCGTGGATCAAGACCTCGACGCCGAGCGCACGACAGCGTTCCCACGACTCGTTGAGGAACGACGTGCTCCCCGCACGCCGCCATGCGGCGCGTACGTCGCAATCGGCAAGTACGCGTTCGATCAAGCCGAACGGACGCTGCTCGCCGACAGCGATCGCGTACGCATCCTCCGGCGAGTGGTGTCGCAACAAGGCGCCCAACCGGTGGATCGACATGTGCGGAAACGACGCGAGCGCCGTCGCATAGGCCTGCGGCGGCAGCGCCGCGCACACCTCGAGTGATCGGTCGGTGCTCATGCCACCTGCTCGCGCATCGACACCCGCAGGCGGACGCGAAGTTGCAGCGCCATCGCCACGTGCGATTCCCCGACCGGCCCTGACATGTCGCCATCGAGGTCAGCGAGCGTTCGTGCGACGCGACGAATGCGGTGGTAGCCACGACCCGTCAAGCGCTCGCGCTCGAGCTCCGAACGCAACATCGACCGCGCATCGGCTGACAGCGGCGCAAGGACGTCGAGGTGCGAAGCGGGGATCTCGCTGTTGAGCGCTCCGCGCAACTCGATGGCGGCACGACGTGCCACGGCCACGCGCGCCGCAGCGGTCGCCGTGCACTCACCGCCTCCGCTGTGCAGGAGATCGTCGATGTTCGGTCGGGCGACGCCGACACGCAGATCGAAGCGATCGAGCAGTGGTCCACTGAGGCGTCGCATGTAACGAAGCCGGGCGCCGTCATCGCACTGACACGAGCCGGGTGACCCACCGCCGCACGGGCACGGGTTGGTGGCTGCGACCAGCAAGAAACGCGCCGGCAGCGTCGCGCTTGCCCGCGCTCGCGCAACGCGTATGACGCCTTCCTCGAGTGGTTGCCGCAAACCGTCGAGCACCATCGGCGAGAACTCGCCCAACTCGTCGAGGAACAGCACGCCGGCGTGCGCCAGGCTGATCTCGCCCGGACGGAGATTCGACGTGCCGCCGCCGACGAGCGACACCATGGAACTGCTGTGGTGCGGTGCACGAAACGGTGCACGTCGGATCATGCCGACGGACGGAAGCCGAACTCCGGCAGCGGAGTGAACCATCGTGGCCTCGAGCGCCATTGCCGGGCTGAGGAGCGGCAACAGGCCGGGCAGTCGTTGCGCGAGCATCGTCTTGCCGGCGCCGGGCGGGCCGACGAGGAGCAGATGATGGCCACCGGCCGCGGCAACCTCCAGCGCCTTGCGCGCCATTGCCTGGCCGCGGACATCGGCGAGATCGGCGATCGGCGGCTCGTCGTCGACGTAGTCGTCGTCCGGATCGTCGGGCCACGGCTCGACTCCGTTGAGCGCGTCGATGACTTCTCGCAGGAACGCGGCAACCCTCACCGGGCCAGGCGAAATCGCGCGCGCTTCGCGGAACGACGCCCGAGGAACCACGGGCTGGAGGCCATCGAGCGAACCGACCATCGGTGCGACACCGGCGACGGCGCGCAACGAACCGTCGAGGCCGAGCTCGCCAAGGAACCCGAGATCCGCGACCGCCTCGCCGGGAATCTGACCGTTCGCCACGAGCAGACCGATTGCGATCGCGAGGTCGAGGCCCGACCCGCCCTTGCGTTGGTTCGACGGTGCGAGGTTGACCGTCATCCGGCACGACGGCCATGGCAGCCCACTGGACATCACTGCGGCGCGGACGCGATCACGCGACTCGCGGCATGCCTCGTCGGGAAGACCCACGATCTGGAACCCGGGCAAACCGGTCGAGACGTGCACTTCGACCGTGACCGGACGACCTTCGACGCCGAGCAGGGTTGCGGAACGGACGGCGGCGAGCATTCGCGGACCTCCAGCTACGGCGACGTTCGAACGACGCGTGAACATTGCTGGAAGGGACGAAACCGGCACCCCTCGACGGTCAGGCGCACTGTATCCGGCGGGCCCGCGGCCACAACCCGATGACACTCATTTCTGGTCGTCGCCTGTGAGACTGCGGCGGTGCGCAGGGTGATGAGGACGGTCGGGCTGATGACCGTGGCGACGTGTTGTGGGCTGACCGCGTGCGCCAGCGACGCGCCTGCCGCGACCGACGGTCAGTACTGCGCGAAGGTCAGCGCGAACCTCGACGAGCTCAACGCGCCGGCCATCGCCGACGCTGCGGGCATCGCCAGCACCGCAAAGCTGTACCGATCGATCGCCGAGGCCGCTCCGCTCGCGGTTCAGAACGAGTGGGAGACGATGACATCCAACGTGGAGGTCGCGGCGACCGTCGATCCGGCCGATCCAGCGTCGGTACAACACGTCGCCGACATGGCCAGGTCCTCACAACATGCTGCTGCCGCGATCGCCGACTTCACGACGAAGGTCTGCGGGGTCACGTTGGCGGCCGTCACCACCACGCTCCCGCCGGTTGCGGAAACTGCC
>DASWRR010000491.1:0-4091 GCA_036403055.1 Ilumatobacteraceae bacterium
GACAACTTCCGCAAGCTGCAGGCGATCTTCGGTGTCTTCACGATGCCGGCGCCGGCTGCTGTTGTCGTCGTGCGCAACACCGACGACGTCGCCAAGGTCCTCGCGTTCGCCGATGCAAATCACGTCAACGTCGTGGCCCGGACCGGTGGCACGGCGACCGAGGGCGGCCTCGAGACGCCGGTCGAGAACTCGGTCGTGATCGATGGATCGCAGATGAACGAGATCATCTCCATCGACGCGTACAACATGCAGGCGACCGTGCAGTGCGGCGTGCCGCTGCAAGTGTTGGAGGACCGGGCCCGCGAGCTCGGGCTGACGACCGGGCACTCGCCGCAGTCCAAGCCGGTCGCCCAGATGGGCGGTCTCGTCGCGACGCGCAGCATCGGCCAGTTCTCGACGCTGTACGGCGGCATCGAGGACATGGTCGTCGGCGTCGAAGTCGTGTTCCCCGGCGGCCAGGTCTCGCGCATCAAAAACGTGCCGCGGCGCGCCGCCGGGCCCGACATCCGCCACATCGTCATCGGCAACGAGGGCGCGCTGTGCTTCATCACCGAGGTCACGGTGAAGCTCTTTCCGTACATGCCGGAGAACAACGTGTTCCTCGGGTGGACGCTGAAGAGCATGAAGGAGGGGTTCGAGGTCCTGCGCGAAGTGATGGTCGCCGGTTACACGCCGTCCGTCGCCCGGCTCTACGACCAGGAGGACGGCCAGCTGCACTTCTCGGCGTTCGCCGAGCCCGACGATTGCGTCGTCCTCTTCATGGCGGAGGGCGCCGCGGGCATCACCAAGGCCACGGCCGACGGCATCAGCGAGATCGTCGCCCGTCACGATGCATGCAGTCCGGTCGACAGCGAACGGATCGCCGAGTGGTTCGCCGACCTCGTGTGGGATGCGAGCAAGATCACCCGCGAAGACGAGCGCATCCGCACGACGCGCAACGTCAACCGCACCACCGAGATCTCTTCCGACTGGAGCTCGATCAACGACATCTACGAGAGCGCTGTCGCTCGGATCCGCAAGGAGATCCGCGGGATCACGCTCCTTGGCGGGCACTCGTCGCACAGCTACATCAACGGCACGAACATGTACTTCAACTACTTCTACGACCTCATCGACTGCGCGCCCGAAGACGAGACGACGGAGTACTACCTGCCAATCATCTCGATCATCTGCGAGGAGACGCTTCGCCGCGGTGGCTCGATCGTGCACCACCATGGCATCGGCAAAGCCCGCGCTCCATGGGTGGCCGAGGAGTACGGCTCGTCGTACCGGATGCTGCAAACCCTGAAGCGGGCGTTCGATCCCAACGGGATCATGAACATGGGCACCATCATCCCGCTCTGACCCCGTCAGTCGACCACGCCGCAAGCCCGGCGACGACGCTTGTGAGGAGCCGGTCGAAGCTGCGATCGATGTCGACCGGCAGGCCGAACCCGCCTTGCGCCTCGAGGGTGACGAAGCCGTGGAGCACTGCGCGCAGCGCGCGGATCGCGTCGACTGCGTCGTCGCCGTTCAGCCCGAGGCTCGACATGATCTCGAACGCGATCTTGGTGATCTCGAGGCTTGCCGCGACGTCGGCTTGGTCCGTGCCGTCGGGTGCGCGAATGGTGGCCGCGTACCGACCGGGGTGCGCGGCGGCCCACTCGCGATAGGCGAGCGACATCGCGGTGATCGCCGGCCGACCGGCCTTGCCAACCGCGGAACGGCCCATCACCGCGGCGAGCTCGAGCTTCGCCCGCACAGCGATGCTGCGACGTAGATCGTCCAAACCGTCGATGTGCTTGTACAGCGACGGTTGCTTGACGCCGAGTCGCGTCGCGAGCGCTGCCAACGTGAGCGGAACAGCGTGCGCATCGTCGATCATCCGTTCCGCCTCCTCGACCACCACGGTGTTGGTGAGACCCGCCCTAGGCACGAGCGGTCACCGTCCGCAGGAACGAGATGACGGCCGGTGTGACGACGCCCGGCTGCTGGGACTGCGGGTAGTGCCCCGCATCGGCAACCATCACAACCTTGCCATCGAGGACGTCGGCAATCCACGATGCTTCGGCCGCAGGGTCAGCAAAGTCCGGATCCTGCTCGCCCATCACGACCAAGGTCGGCGCCGACACCAGCGCGAGACACGACTCGGCGGGGCCGTGATCCGCGCGAGTCGTCATGGAGAACGACTTGGCGTAACCGCGTCGACGAAGGCTTGCCACGACACCGCGACGGTGCTCATCGAAGTCGCTCGGGCGAGTGCCCGTGTACAGCTTCGGCATGTAGGCCTTCCACGACATCGCTGCCCACATGGGCACCATCGCCACGCGCAGCATGATCCGCACCATGGCGCTCACCGCTCCGTTGCGCACGAAGGGACCGACCAACACCAGCCCGCTGATCGCCTCCGGGCGCTCCGCTGCCGCGATCACGGCCGATCCTGCGCTCATCGAGTTCGCGACGACGACCGCCGGGCCACCAAGCTCCTCGATCAACGCGACGATGTCGCTGGATGTCTCCGCATCGCCGTACGAAGTGAACGTCGTGTCGCTGTCGCCGTGACCGCGTAGGTCGGCGCAAGCGACTCGGAAGCCCGCCGCAACCAGCGCCGGGGCCAGGAAGCGGTAGGTCGAGCGAAGGTCGCCCATACCCGGCGTCAGCACGACCAGTTGACCGCCACCGGCCAACTCGTACGCGATCCGACCCTCCGGCCGGGCGAGGTAGAGCGTGTCATGGGCAAGGGCAGTGGTGGTGGACATGAAGCTAGTATGCATAGTCAGTTAGCTAATGTCAATAGCCAATGACCGCTGTCACCGTCCGGTTTCGTTCCTATGCGCCCAGGTCGTCAGCCCTGTCGTCAGTCTTCGCGCCTGCGGACTTAATCCAATTGGACACTATCTACCTGCACTCACGCGCTGTGAGGATGGGTCGCTCGGAGTGAAAATAATGGGGGCGTGTGTGTTCAAGCGTTTGGTGTTCGTTGCCGCAGTTCCGATCTCGCTGTTGGCGATCTGGGGGGACCATTCGAGTGCGGCGACGACCGACACGGCCGCGGCATCGGTGGATCGAACCACTGCTGCCGTGGGTGAACCGGTGACGTTCACGTCGACCAACCCGTGCACGGTTGCGTGTTCGCTGAGATGGCTCCGGCCCGACCTCGGAATCGCACGTTTCGGTGGGGTCCTCGTCGGGCGCGGCGACCAGATAACGCTGACGTTCGCGAACCCGGGAACCTACCGAGTGGTGCTCGACATGGCGGAGCGATGTGTTGGCACCTCGCGGCTCGTGTGCCACTCGAGCGACAGTGTGTTCGTCGAGATCTCCGTGCCGGCGCCGCCCGATACGACTGTGCCACCTGTGACGACGCTGCCACCCGACACGACGCTGCCACCCGACACGACACTGCCACCCGACACGACGCTGCCGCCCGACACGACACTGCCGCCGGACACGACGTTGCCACCCGACACGACAGATGCGCCCAATCCGACGCCGCAACTGGTCGCGCCAAGTGACCTGGCGGTCGGCAAGGATTCCGGTAGGAATCAACTGACGTGGACCAACCCGACGAGTTCGGCGACATCGTTGACGCTCGAGCGCTGCGAAGGCGCGGGATGCACGACGTTCGCACCGATCGCGATTTTGGATGCATCGGCGACCAGCTTCACCGAACCCGATTCGGCACACGGGGCAGACTTCACATATCGGCTGGCCGCATCCGACTCCACGACGATCGGGTACTCCAACACCGTGACCCAGGCCAACTAACTCGGAGCGTCGACGCAGCACGCGGGGCAGTTGATTGCGCGGAGCCGCACAGTCCGAATGCGAGCCCGCCGCTAACTTGACTCAGCTGATGAGTACGTCCTGGCCGTTCGCTGTTGCTGTGGTCGTCGTTGGCGGTCTGGCCGGCGTCGCCATCGCGGGGCGTCCGGCGGCGAGGGATCCGTTCGTGCTCGACCCGAGCATCACAGCCACCGAGTCGCCGTCGTCCACTGAACCGGTCGTCGCAACAACGAACGCGCAGTCCACGACGTTGCCGGCATCGACGTCGGTATCGGTGGCGCCATCGGTTGCCACAACAGCCGCACCGACTGTGGTCGCGGCTACTG
>DASWRR010000492.1:0-4841 GCA_036403055.1 Ilumatobacteraceae bacterium
ATCGGCCTACTGCGTCAGCTGAGGTGTTCGCTGGCCCAGAGTGCAGCCTGCGTGCGGTCGGTGACGCCCAACCGTTGGAAGACGTTCGTGAGGTGAGCCTTGACGGTTCGTTCACTGATCCCGAGCTTGCGGGCGATCTGCTTGTTCGCCAGACCACCGCGTACGAGCAGCAGGACTTCGCGCTCGCGATCCGTCAAGGTGTCCGCGTCGCCCGAGGTACGCCGCGAATCGAGCAGCACTCGCGCCGCTTTCGGGTCGAGCGGCGATCCGCCCTCGTGCACCGCGCGTACTGCCGCCGCGATCTCGTCGGGTTCCGAGTGCTTCAGCAGGTACCCTTCGGCGCCGGCGCGCAGCGCCTCCATGATCCTGCTCTGATCGCTGAACGAGGTCAGCACCAGCACGCGGACGCCGGGGTGCTCGGCGACGATTCGCTTGGTTGCCTCGATGCCGTCCATCTCCGGCATCGACAGATCCATCAGCACCACGTCGGGAAGAACACGAGCGACGACCTCGAGGGCCTCGATCCCGTTCGCCGCCATGCCGACCAGTTCGATGTCCTCCGTCGTCGCGAGGAACTGCTCGAGACCGTTGCGAACGATGACATGATCGTCGACGACCGCGAGGCGAATCACAACTCGCCGCCGGTCACGACCGGCAACTTCACTTCGACGCGTGTTCCTGCGCCCGGCGCAGACAGGACGGAGAGCGTGCCGCCGGCATCGGCGACGAGACCGGCGAGGGCACGGAGCCCGAAGTGACCGTCGCCATCGGTGTTCTCGATCTGTTCCGGCGTGAAACCACGACCGTCGTCGTCGACGATGATGCGGGCAACGTTGCCGGTGACCCGTGCGACGAGCCGGACACGGTTTGCGCCGGAATGACTGACGACGTTGCGCAGCGCCTCTTGCGCACTGCGGTACATCAGACCGACGGTGTCGGCACGAAGCACCGACTTGCCGAGGTCGACGTCGAGCTTGACGGCGATGCCGCGGTTCGACACTCCGCCGAGCAAGTCCCCGAGCGCGAACTCGAGTCCCTCTTCATGCAGGTTCGGCGGGTAGATCTCGACCAGCAGTGACCGCAGCGATTTGATGCTGCTGCGGATGCTCGACGATGCCTCGCTCATCTTCGGTGCATCGGTGCTGTCACTACGACTCGCTGCGGCGAGGCTCAAGGACACACCCGTCAGTTCCTGGACGACACCGTCGTGGAGGTCGCTGGCGATTCGCCGTCGTTCGGCTTCCGACGCCTGGATCGCGTGGCGCAACAGCCGTTCACGCTGGAGCTGCGCGGCCCGCAACCGACGAGCGAGGGTGATGAAGATCGGGACCTGGATCAGCTCCAGGGCGATCAGCGAACCGATGGCGATGGGCGCGAACTGCTTCCACAGGTCGCGGCCGACACTCGTGACACCGCTGTACTTGAAGTACGCCTCGAAGATCACCGGCGTGTGCTCCATCGTCTCGGTGAGCTGGTACACCTCGAGCAGCTTGGTGAACGGACGTTCGTAGGCGTTCTCGGGTGCCGACAGGTCGCTGACCTCAGCCTTCGCGGCGTGATCGTTTTTGGCGAACATCTCGGCCTTGTCCGAATCGAGCACGAACGTCCTGCCGATCAGTGCCTTCTCGTCGGAGTAGACGATCGTGCCCTGCGGGGTCCACAGCTTGATCCGCACGAGGTCGCCACGCAGCACCGCGGCGCGCACGGGGATGTCGAGCTGCGCGATCGCGTTGTGGTCTCCCTTCAGCAGACCGTCGCTCGCGTTGGTCTCGATGACACCCTTGGCGATGTACAGGGTCGCGCTGCGAGCGTCCCTGATCGCCTGAGTGGTGCCGACGCGACGGCTGGCAAACGCGGTGAACACGCTCACGAGGGTCAGCGCCGCGATCGCGCCGATGCTGAACCGGATGATCAGTTGCTTGATCGATGCGGGCGTTCTGTCGAGGTGCTTCTTGAGCTGCGCGTCGGTCTCGAAGACCGTCGTCTGGACAGGTGCCGCCGAGCTGGTGCGCGGCTCGTCCGCGACATGTGTGCTCACCCACAGATCTTGGCATGCGGTTGAGGCGGCGGCAACGGCCATTGGTGCTACGACTCGTCGCCTATGTCAATCTGTGACCGCCCACGGGTGTCGACGTGTCACCCGTGGATCAAGGAGACACGACATGGCCCTTCCGATCAGACCCGGCTTGACGGTGCCGCTGCCAGGGCCACTGCACAGCCACCGCGACAAGCTGTCGGAGCTCGTCGAG
This sequence comes from Ilumatobacteraceae bacterium, assembly GCA_036403055.1. GTDB lineage: Bacteria > Actinomycetota > Acidimicrobiia > Acidimicrobiales > Ilumatobacteraceae > JAENVT01. The sequence continues at coordinate 2,250 of DASWRR010000492.1, forward strand.
CTGGGCTACACCGACATCTGGTCCGCGGAATCGGATGGCGCAGACGCGTTCACGCCGCTGGCGCTCGCGGCAGCATGGGAGCCACGACTTCGACTCGGGACCGCGATCGTGCCGGCGTTCACACGATCGCCCGCCTGCTTCGCCCAATGTGTGGCGTCGATGGCCGACGCTGCGCCACGCCGCTTCGCGATCGGAATCGGCTCGAGCAGCAACGTGATCGTCGAACGTTGGAACGGCGTGCCTTTCGTCGAGCCGTACAAGAAGGTCCGCGACATCGTGCGGTTCCTCGGCGATGCGCTCGCCGGCGAGAAGGTGACGAAGGTCTACGACACGTTCGAGGTGCAAGGGTTTCGGCTGGGGGTTCGCCCCGAGCACAAGCCGGTGGTGCTGGTTGCTGCGTTGCGCGAGGGAATGCTGCGGCTGGCCGCACGCGAAGCCGACGGAGCGATCATCAACTGGCTGTCGGCCGCCGACGTCGCGAAGGTGGCCGGCGTGGTGAACGGCGCCGCGGGCGGTGTCGACAAGGAGATCGTGTGCCGGATCTTCGTGTGCCCGAGTGAGAACGCGGCGGTCGTGCGTGAAGCCGGCCGATACGCAATCGCTGCGTATCTCAACGTGCCGGTCTACGCCGCGTTTCACGATTGGCTCGGCCGCGGCGACCAGTTGCGGCCGATGTGGGACGCCTGGCAGAGCGGCGACCGCAAGGCTGCACTGGCCGCGATACCGGATTCACTTGTCGACGACCTGATCGTGCACGGATCGGCCGCCGATTGCCGGGCGAAGATCCAGGCGTACTTCGACAACGGGGTGACCACGACGTCGCTCGCGATCCTGCCGCTGGATCCTGACGTGAAGCACTGGGATGCCGTGCGATCGCTGTCGCCCACCGCTGCTGGGTGATCCACACGGCTCATGCTGCCTCGTGGTGGCGCTCGTACACGTTGGCGTGGGTGGCCGTGGTGGATTCGGTGTCGGAGGACTTGGCTGCGAGCTGGCGGCGAATGGCCGCAATGTGAGCGAGCCCGCGTTGACGGGTCTGCTGATCGAGACGGAACTGCACGGGCAGGTCGGACACTGCGAGGAGGGTGAGTTGCTCTGAGGTGGCGGCGTGTTGAGCCTGACGCTTGGTCATAGCGACATCATCGCAAGGGGGTGTGACACAGTTGTCGCGTGATCGTGGTTCAGGTGCTGGCTGCAATCGCCGGAGCGGCGTTGGTCGTCTGGACGCTCGCGGCCGCGCTCCGCACCGTCGTGGTTCCCCGGGCAATCGTCCCGAGCCTGACGAGGTTCCACTTCGTCGGGCTGCGCAAGATCTTCAACAGGTTCGCCGGCCCCGGCAAGACGTTCGCGAGCCGCGACCGCACAATGAGCCTCTATGCGCCGATCGCACTCGTGACCCTTCCCGGCCTGTGGGTCCTGCTCGTGCTGTGCGGGTTCACGTCGATCTTCTGGGGATCCGGGATCCGGCCGTTGAGCGAGGCGCTCGCTACGAGCGGCTCGTCGCTGTTCACGCTCGGCTTCGTGCGCCCGCGGGGAACGGCGCGGATCGCCCTCGCCTTCATCGAGGCCGGGTTCGGGCTCGGCCTCGTGTCGCTGATGATCTCCTACCTCCCGACGATCTACGGCGCGTTCAGCAGGCGCGAAGCACTCGTGGGCATGCTGGAGGTCAGAGCGGGGCTGCCGCCGAGCCCTGCCGAGCTGTTGACGCGGTTCACCCGCATCGGCTGGCTCGACCGGATCGACGCCGACGTGTTCGAGCGGTGGGAGTCGTGGTTCGTCGACATCGAGGAGAGCCACACCAGCCAACCGTCGCTCGTCTTCTTCCGCTCGCCGCATCCAGAACGGAGTTGGATCACCGCAGCGGGCTGCGTCCTCGACACGGCTGCGATCGTGAGCTCGACGCTCGATCGACCGTACAACGCGAGTTGCGACGTGATGATCAGGAGCGGTTACCTCGCGCTCCGCCGCATCGCCGACTCGTTTCAGATCCACTACACCGCCGACCCGAATCCGACCGATCCCACATCCATCAGCCGGCGCGAGTTCGATCTCCTCTGTGTCGAACTACGCGCGCTCGACGTGCCGTTGAAGCACGACCTCGACCAGGCGTGGCGCAGCTTCAACGGCTGGCGCGTCAACTACGACGAGGTCCTCGTCCGGTTGTGTGCCCTCACGATGGCGCCGCCGGCGAAGTGGTCGAGCGATCGAGTCGGACAGTTCGAGATCCCGAAGTTGCGATTTCGCCGTCGCCGGTGAGCGATGCGCGTCACGCCGCGATTGCGACGCTGCCGAGCACGGCGACGAGCACGACCGCGAGGGGCGCTGCATACGATGCCCACTTCGGCAAGGCGGCATGGCCGGGAGCGAGGATCACGAAACCGCACAAGGCGCCTGCGATTGCACCGCCGAGGTGACCGCCGACCGAGATCCCCGGCAACGTGAAGGTGATCACCAGGTTCAGCACGAGGATCGTGCCGATGCCGGTCTGGAAGACGTTGACACCTCGTCGATGCAGCCCGATCGCCGCTGCAGCCATCAGCCCGAACACCGCACCCGATGCGCCACCGGTGAGTCCGTTGGGCTGCAGCATCA
>DASWRR010000493.1:0-7001 GCA_036403055.1 Ilumatobacteraceae bacterium
CGTTTGGGTGTGGAACCGGAGCTGCATCGAACGTGCTGACTGCGCGCCGTAGCGCTCCTTCATCCAGCGGGCCCAGATCCGGCGCGCGGCGCGGTACTTGGCGATCTCCTCGAAGAAGTCGATGTGGGCGTTGAAGAAGAAGCTCAGCCGCGGAGCGAACGCGTCGACGTCGAGCTCTGCGGCCTGAGCCAGCTCGACGTAGGCGAACCCGTTGGCCAGGGTGAACGCGAGCTCTTCGGCGGCCGTCGAACCGGCCTCACGGATGTGGTAGCCGGAGATCGAGATGCTGTGCCAGCGAGGCATCTCCGCGGCGGTGAACAGCACGGTGTCGCGGACCAGGCGCATGCTCTGGCGAGGCGGGAAGACGAACTCCTTCTGCGCCTGGTATTCCTTCAAGATGTCGTTCTGCAGGGTGCCGCCGAGACGTGCCCGGTTGACGCCGGCCTTCTCGGCCTGTGCCACGTACATCGCGAAGATGACAGCTGCCGGCGAGTTGATCGTCATCGACGTCGTCGTCGTGTCGAGATCGATCCCCGCGTACAGGTCTTCCATGTCGGCCAACGAGTCCACCGCGACACCGCATCGACCCACTTCACCGAGCGCCATCGGATGATCGGAGTCGATCCCCAGCAGCGTTGGCATGTCGAACGCAGTCGACAACCCGTCGCCACCCGCTTTGATGATCTCCTTGAACCGCCAGTTCGTGTCATCCGCTGTGCCGAACCCCGCGAACATCCGCATCGTCCACAACTTCGATCGATACATCGACGCGTACGGGCCACGCGTGTACGGGAACTGGCCGGGAAAGTCACCGGACCCGTCGGCCGGTCCGTAGACCGGGTCGAGCGGAATCCCCGACATCGTCGTGAAATCCACATCGCGCACCCGCGACTCGGCGAACGCTTGCTCCCAGAGCTCACGATTGGTGGGCATGTCGGCAGTTTATTGCGCTGCGGGTCGCCGTCAGCCTTCGCCGAGTGCGATCTCGCCCGCTGACGTCTGGCGGGCGAGCACGATCGGCGCGGCGACCTCGAGGTGGTCGACCCAATCCTGTGGTGTCGCCGGTTCGACGATCGGGAGGATCACGAACTTCGTCGTGCCGATCGCCACGAATCGATCGATGGTCGCCATCAACGCGTCCCAACCGCGAGGGACCAACACTGTTGGGTCGGCGAGATCGGGCCGTCGCTTCGCCATCAACTCGACGATGGCTTGCGGCACTGGTCCTGACGAGTAGGAGATCAGCGCGCCGTAGTGGTCGGCCTCGATCGACCGGTCGTGTTCGCTTGCCGTCGCTTCGATCACCTCGCGCCCTCGCGCTGCGTCGTCCGGCGTCACGAAGCTCGGCAGCCAACCGTCGGCGAGCCGGCCGACGCGGCGAAGCTCCGACGGGGCGATGCCACCGAGCCACACGTCGAGTCGGTTCTTCAACGGCTTGGGAAGCACACGTAGACCGTCGTAGTGGAACTGCTCACCGTGATGCGTCAGCGTGCCGTCCGCCCAGGCACCGCGCAGCACGGCCATCGCCTCGTCGAAGAGCTTGCCCCTCGCAGCCCGCTCGACACCGAACGCCTGTTGCTCGTGGGGATCGGCGACGCCAAGTCCGAAGGCTGGCAGCAGACGACCGTTCGACAAGCGATCGAGCGTTGCCAGCTCCTTCGCGAGGACGATGGGATTGCGCCCGGGCAGGACCATCACGCTCATGCCGAACTTGAGCTTGGTCGTGCGTCCGGCGGCGAACGCCATGCCGACCAAAGGATCGGGTGCGTCTCCGCCGATGCGCTCGCTGAGCCACAGGCTGTCGAACCGGAGCCGTTCGAGCGCATCGACGACCGTTGCAAAACCTTCGTCGTTGAGCCGGGTTCGGGTCCCCAACGCGTATCCGATACGGACGTGTCCGACGACGGTCACCGTGGACGACCCGAGGTCGTCAGCGAACCCTCAGCTGGATGGCGTGTCGAGCACGATGTGCCGCGTGACCCGTCGGACACCCGACGAGTCGATCGTGACGAAGCCATCGCCAGATCGTGACACAAGCGTGAAGCGGTGATGGGAGCGAACTCGAGCCGGGGTGAGGTCCGTTCGGTGCCACCCGATCATCGATGCAACGACGATGACGCCGACGAGGATCACCGGCTCCGACACTCGGCCGGCGAGAAGGGCGGACACCGCCGCTGCGCCGGCGCCTGCCTTGGCGGCCAACATCACGAGTGCTGCCCTTGCCGTGTGGGGAGTGGCCATCGAAGGGCCCGGGAAGGCGGCAGGTGAGTTGTCCATTGCGTTCACATTCATATAGACGTTTCGGGGAGCGGTTTGGATTCACTTTCGGCCAGATTTCTCCAAACTGCACTATTCGTCACACAAACGGAACAGGAGGCCGCCGATCCGCCCACGGCCTGGCCGCCTCGACCTGCGCGGCGACGCGCAACAGCACGTCTTCGCGGCCGTAGGCGGCGACCAGTTGCACGCCGACGGGCAGGCCCGCTGCGTTCCAGTGCAGCGGGACGTTGATCGCCGGCTGGCCGCTCGAGTTGAACGGGGGTGTGAACGGCACATAGGCCCCAGCACGGGCCATCGGTGCCATCGGGGCGGCCGGATCGTTCGCGAACGTCCCGAGCGGCACCGGGGGCTCCGCAAGCGTCGGCGTCAACAGCAGGTCCCAGCCGTCCGCCCACCACTGCTGGATCGCCCGGCGGAAGTCGACGGTGGCTGCGAGTGCGAGCGCGTACTCGACGGCCGTCACGTTCTTGGCGAACTCGACCTGTGCTCGATTGACGAGCTCCACGTCGTCGTCGCCGATCGTGCGTCCGATCTGTGCCTCGATCCGTTGCACTGACACACCCATGTTGGTGCTCCACAGCGCCGAGAACCGACGGCCGAAGTCGCGGTTCGTCAACGCCTCGGGGAATCCATGCGACACATCGTGACCGAGCGACTCGAGCAACGCCGCGGACTCACGAACTGCTTCGCGGCAGTCGTCGTGCAGCACGCCGCCCGACGGGTGTTCGTCGATGAAACCGATGCGCAGCCGGCCCGGGTCGGCGCCGAGTTCGTCGACGAACGGTCGCCGCGGCGCCGGTGCGATCACGGTGTCACCGACGCCAGGGCCATGCACAGCGTCGAGAAGCGCTGCGGTATCGCGAACGGTTCGGCTGACGCACAGTTCGACACCGAGGTTGCTCTCGTCACGGAACGGACCGAGGGTGATGCGCCCCTGCGACGGCTTCAAACCGACCAGTCCACAGCACGATGCCGGGATGCGGATCGACCCGCCGCCGTCGCTCGCATGCGCGAACGGGACCATCCCTGATGCAACCGCGGCGGCCGACCCGCCGCTCGAACCACCGGGCGAGTGTTGCGGGTTCCACGGATTGCGCGTAGCGCCCCACGCGAGGGGCTCAGTCGTCGGCAGGCTGCCGAACTCTGGGCTGTTCGTTCGGCCGGCGATGTTGAGCCCGGCTTTCCTGAACCGCGACACGAGTGTGGTGTCAGCGCCCGACAGGGGCAGCGCGTCCTTCAACGCCTGGCATCCGTTCGTCAGCGGCTGGCCGGCGTAGTGCGCCCACAGGTCCTTCAGCAGGAACGGCACGCCTCGAAACGGCCCGTCGGGCAGCGTGTCGGCGGCGCGACGCGCCTCGTCGAACCACCGGATGACCACCGCGTTCAGCGCGGGGTTCATGGACTCGATCCGTTCGATCGCGGCCTCGATGAGCTCCGTCGGCGAGACATCGCCGCTGCGAACCATCGCGGCCTGTTCGGTCGCGTCCATCCACCTGGTCTGCGCTGCAAGGGAACCCATGGCGCTCTGTGTAGCACGTCGAATTAGGGTGACGGCTCGTCGTGTCCACCTCGCAAGCAACCCCCTCACCGATGACGACTCGAGAGGTCTGGCGGTCCACACCTGTTCGGCGCCTGCTGATCAGCAATGGCATCTTGTACAGCGGGATCGCCCTGCAGTCAACTGCCTTGTTGAAGCAGGCGTACGACATCACGGGTCGCAAATCGGACCTCGGTTGGATGGGGTTGTCGGAGTTCGTCCCCATCGCAGTGCTCGTCCTCGTCACGGGATCCGTGGCTGACCACTTCAATCGCAAGGCGATCGCACTCATCACGGTCGGTGCCGAGGTGTTCACCTCGGCCGCGCTGATGTTCTACGCGCTCAGCAAACCGACGTCCGTCATCCCGCTCTTCGGCATTGCCTTCTCGTTCGGCATCGCTCGAGCGTTCCAAGCGCCGGCGATGCGATCGATGCCGCCGATGGTCGCGCCCGTCGGTGCACTGCCGAAGGTGATCGCCCTGTATTCGGCAACGTGGACCGGCGCGCTCATCCTCGGGCCGGCGATCGGCGGTTTCCTCTACGCCGTCCATCCATGGGTGGCGTACCTGGGCTCGTCGATCCTGATCTTCGCGAGTTGGTTGGTGCTCTTGTTCCAGACGTTCGTGCGCGAACCGCTGCCGCCCAACCCGGAGAACCGCCCGACGTTGCATACCGCAGTGGAGGGTCTCCGTTTCATCCGTCGCACACCGGTCCTGCTCGCCGCGATCGCCCTCGACCTCTTCGCAGTTCTGTTCGGTGGTGCGGTCGCGTTGATCCCGGTGATCGCGAAGGACCGGCTCGGCGTCGGCGACGTCGCGTACGGCTGGCTGCGTGCCGCCCCCGGTTTCGGCGCGGCATCGATGGCGCTCCTGCTCGCGGCGCGCCCCGTGCGACGGCATGTCGGGCGCACGCTCTTGACCGTCGTCGCGGTGTTCGGTTTCGGCACGGTCGCACTGGGGCTGACTCGCAACTACCTCGTCGCGTTCCTCGCGCTCGTCGTACTGTCAGCGGCCGATCTCGTCAGCGTCTTCATCCGCGGATCGCTCGTGCCGTTGATCACGCCGGACGAGAAGCGCGGCAGGGTTCTCGCGGTGGAGTCGGTGTTCATCGGCGCGTCGAACGAACTGGGCGCGTTCGAGAGCGGGATGGTGGCGCAGGCGTTCGGTACGTCGGCGACCGTTGTCGGCGGCGGTGTCGCGACGCTCGCGGTCGTCGGGATCTGGTGGTTTGCATTTCCGTCGTTGCGCAAGATCGATCGCTTCGAGGAGCTCGAACATGACCCGACCGGGTCACACTGACGGTCATCAACCAGGCGCGGCACTGTTGATGTCACCCGGCACCTCGCCGTACGACACCAGGACCGATCGAACGGCGGCACTCATCACACCCGTGACCAATGGCGTCGCCGCTGCCGTCGCGATGTTCCACAGCCACAAGTCGCTCGGGCCCTCGCAGCCGGTCGCGCGAACAGAGAGGACCATCTGCTGGGCATCGAGCCAACCGACGGGCTCCGTCGACAGCGCAGCGAACGCCGCGGGCTGATCGACGATCGAGCCGGGCGCCGTCGAGACCTGTGTTCGTGTTGCGCCGGTACACGCGCCGATTCGCCATCCGATCGGAGCACCGGGCGTCGTGCCGACACTGAGATCCGCGATTGGTTCGGTCGCTTGCGTCACGTCGGCCAACGTCAGCGCAGGAAGGTCGAGTGAGTGGACGTGGAACGTCCCGTTGTGATGGTCGTGGATGAAGTACACACGCGAGCCCGAGGCGTCCGGAGCGATCTCGTTGATCGTCGTCGCCGGTTGATCGAGCTGGGCGATCAGCCGCGGGTTCTCACCGCGGTTGCTCGCGATGAACAAGCCGGCGGTCCCGTCGGCGGCCTGGCCGGCCGCGAAGATGTCGCGCCCCGCCGGGTGGTACGCGGCGACGTCGGTCCGCGCGAGAAAGCTGATGTCGGTCCTCGTCTCTGGTTGACCGGCCGTCCTCCAGAGAAGGTGGTTGTCGGCAACAGCGGGCGCGATCAACGCCTTGCCAGTGGGGTACGACCACCTCACGCGCGTGTTGCTGGCGAAGTAGCCACTCGGCAGCACCTGCGTCCCGTCGAAGACCGTGATCGAGTTCAGCAGCACGCGATCGCCGGCGGGCGACCAACGAAGCGGACCGACGTTGTCGAGCGTCAGTTCGGACAGGCAACTGCTCGCGCCGCTCGCCGGGACGATCGTGTACAGACGGGTACCGATCTCGAACGTGACCTCTCCGGTCGGCGCCGGTGGCGTGAACACGCACGGTCCCGCCGGCAAAGCGATCGTGCTCGGTGTCACGGCGACCGCGACAGCGGATGCATCCGTCGCGGCGACTGTCGTGACGGTCGTTGGAGGGATCGTGTTGTTCGGCGTCCCGAGCGGTGGCAGCGTCTGCGAACTGACCCCTGGATCGCTCGCGTTGCACGACGCTGCGAGCAGCGTGACGCCGACGACGAGGATCGCGAAACGCTTCATGACGCTCAACGGTAGATCGCCCGTGGCAGGCTCCATCACGATGGGTCGGCTGCGGACTGTGATTGCTTCATGCGTTCTCATCGCGGGGTGCTCGAACGGCGCGGTCACGAGCGAGCCGACAGCCCCTACGACGGCGGTCGCGACCACCGTGCCCGCGACCGAACCGTTGCCGCCGGCATCAACGGCAGCCCCTGCTGTCGCGCCGGCCACGACGACAACCGTCGCACGGCCGTTGATGTACGTCTTCCCGTTCGTCGGCAAGAAGGTCAGCTACGGCCACGTCCACCACGACTATCCAGCAACCGATGTCTTCGGTTGCGGAGCGAGTGTGGTCGCGCCGATCGGTGGCATCGTTCGCCAGACGCGCACCATCGACCCGTGGCTGCCGAAGGTCAACGATCCGGCAACGCGCGGCGGAAAGTACGTCGCCATGCTGGGCGACGACGGCGTCCGCTACTACTTCGCCCACCTTGATTCGGTTGCCGTTCAGCCCGGCGACGTCGTCACCGCCGGTACTCCATTGGGCGTGATGGGCCAGACCGGTGACGCCCGGAACTCGGCGTGTCACACGCATGTGGGGATCTCGTGGCCGTGCGCGACCAACGAGTGGGCCGTCCGTCGAGGTGAGATCTGGCCGTGGAAGTACCTCGACGCCTGGCGCAAGGGCGATCAACTGTCACCGGTCG